>JAGRAK010000032.1 GCA_020434645.1 Bdellovibrionales bacterium
ATTAAATCTAGTGATTCTGCGTTTCGTGGATCAGTTAAGCCTTTCACGTTTTCAAAAATAAATGCTTTCGGCATAACGGTCTTTACTGCTCGTATTGTGTCAAACCAGAGTTGACCGCGTTCGTCATCAAAGCCGCGATTTTTACCGGCAATTGACCATGATTGACATGGTACCCCGCCGACAATGAGGTCTGCTTTAGGAAAGGCTTTGCAACTCGTAATGTCGCCAAGGGCGAGCTCTTCACAGGTATTGAAATTCTGTGAATATGTTTTAATGGCTTGTTTATCGATTTCTGAATATCCAACACATTGCCCGCCCGCCTTTTCTAGGGCAATCCTAAAGCCGCCGATGCCGGCAAATAAATCAATAAAAGTGAAACGGTGCATTTCATCCCCTTTAGCTGGATCAGTATGTTGCATTGTATTTTTCATTTCAAATAAAAACTCGGGCTATTTGGCGTTTTTGGTCACCCAGTCTTTAAATGCCGTATTGAGATTGTCGATCCCACAATAAGAGCGCATATAGTTCTCCATTTTGCGCTCTACGCTTAGACGTATTAAATTGTCGAGGTCACATTTTTTATTCAGCATTTCGGCAAAGGCTTGTGAGGCTTTATAGCGATAGAGAGTGGAGCTGGCACCTCCACTAGCGAATGGGTGGGCGAGATCTTTTACATCTTTCGGAAATGGTTGAGAGGCCAGCCACTTGTAATTAATTTTATCATGATTTGATAGATGGTTGGCGAGTCCTTCTTCGAGCCATTTAGGTATGGCCTCTTTGTATTTTTGAAACACGATAACATGTACGAGCTCATGGGCGAAAATGGTGTCGAATGCATCTGAATCAATTTTAGGACTCATTTGTATAATGGATTGCCCTCTGGGGTGCTGAGTAACAGCCAGTGCAAGTTGACCAAAGCTATGGGTTTTCGTGAACTCATTTAGCGTATCATACCAGTAGATATGAATTTTACGCGTCGACCATTCAAGTTTGTGCTGTATTCGATTGGTTATTTTTTCAACTCGAGTAGCTTTTAACCATTTTGGAGGATTGTGAATGATCACTTCATTTGTGACAATTTCTTTGTTGTTTGCAAACGCTAACGAGTAAGCAAAAGTAGTTAATAGTAATATTCTGAAAAGATATTTTAAAAAAATAGTCATAAACTCCGCAGGGCAGATAATTGGCTAGCCAAACAGTTTCATCATAGGTTAATCTGCATTTATGAGCAACAATTCACATTGTCCTAAATGCCAGTCAGAAAATATTTATGAAGATGGTACTTTATGGGTTTGCCCTGAGTGTTCACATGAGTGGAGCGCCTTCGAATCTATAAATAATGCCGAAGATGAGGTTGTGCCTGACAATAAAATACGTGACGCCTTCGGCACAGAGTTAAGTGACGGTGATTCGGTCACTGTTATTAAAGAACTTAAGATCAAGGGTTCTTCATCGGCAGTAAAAGTCGGAACAAAAGTAAAAAATATTCGTCTTGTTGATGGCGGAGATGGGCATGATATCGCCTGCAAAATTGATGGTATAGGGGCTATAAATTTAAAGTCTGAGTTTGTTCGTAAAGCTTAGGTGTGAGTTCATTCGGTTATTTTTTCGAAGAAATGCTTCCCAGTTTTGCAACTAGTGCGCCATCGCGTTCAGTGACTAAGTTAACCACGACGCCTTTTCTCCCGGCTCGCGCTGTTCGCCCGACTCGGTGAAGGTAATTCTCCATTTCTTTTGGCAGATGATAATTGATCACTCGATCAACGTGCTCAACATCAAGCCCTCGTGAGGCTAGATCTGTAGAAATTAGATATTTCACTGTGCCATCTATAAAAGATTTTAGGTTTTTACGACGCTGAACTTTGTCCATTTCACCACGATAAATGACACATTTTAGATTTTTTTCAGTAAGAAGTTTGGCCAACTTATCGCATTGTTCTCGCGTATTAGTGAATATAAGCGTGCCGCCCGTAGAAGGTTGAGCCAATATTTTTTCTAATAGTGGGAAGCGTTTGCCATCAATTACAGTTTTATTAATGGTGGTGAGAGTGGGGACAACCTTACTGCTGCCCTTACTTCGGATAATTTCAGTTTCTTTAAATAATTTATTAATTAACTCCTGAACATTGGCCGAAACTGTGGCTGAAAATAATGCCAGCTGACGAGTTTCTGGGCAGTCCGCTACAATCTTATTCGCATCAGGTAAAAACCCAGCATCTAGCATTTGATCGGCCTCATCAAACACTAGTATACGAACATCACTCAGGTTAATAAGTTTTCGCTCAAGCAGTTGAACAAGGCGGCCAGGTGTTGCCACTAGAATTTCAAATTTACCTTTTATATTACGTTTAGCGACGTCAAAGGTTGTTCCTCCGAGTACTGATCGCACTCGAACTCGGGTTGTGTGTGTGAAAGGCTTAAAGACCTTTGTGACCTGTTCACCGAGTTCACGAGTGGGCACAATAATGGCTGCCCGGGGCTGACTATCTTCGCTTATCGGTAGACCATCATTCTCTAAAGATTTAATTAAATGCAAAATTGGCAGGGCATAAGCAAGAGTTTTACCGCTACCTGTTTCAGACACTCCGATGACAGATTGACCATTAAGAAGCATGGGCATTGCGCGGTTTTGAATTTCAGTTGGCGCAACAAAATTTTTTTCAGCAAGTGTGGCTTGCAGGGTCTCTAATAATTTAAAATCAGAAAATTTACTCATAGGTATAGCCTTCTCGTATGGGGCAGATAGCCATATCAGTCTAGTTGTAAATGCACAAACTTTAGATAACGAAATTCATGACAAATATGGGGAAACGGGTGATCAGGGCCTTGCCCTGACACGCGCAGGATAAGCCCTCTGCGTCGCGATTTAGACAAAGCCTCGTTAATTATTTCAAAAAAATCATCAAATGCAATATGGCTTGTGCATGAGCTTAAGAAAAGCTGTCCGCTGGGTTTAACCTTTTTAACTGCGTTTGCAAAAAGCTCGACATACTTTTTAATTGCCACTTCTTTTTGTGCTTCTGAATGCGCCATTGAGGGTGGGTCGACAATGACAAAGTCCCACTTTGTATTGTCTGCGCTTAGATATTGGTAAATATCGGCACATATAGTTCGGTGAGCAGATTCTTCAACTTTATTTAGGCGCCAATTAACTTCAGCTGTGGTTAAGGCCTCTTTTGATATATCGACGCTGATGATTTCTTTTGCGCCGCCTAGCCCAGCATAAATAGAAAAGCCTCCGGTGTAACTAAATAAATTTAGACCACTTAGACCCCTAACCATTGTTTGTACATACTGGCGATTATCTCTTTGATCTAAAAAAAATCCTGTTTTTTGACCTTTTGCAATATTAACGTCAAAGGCAACGTTATTTTCTAACACTTGCACAGTTTCGCTTAGCAAAGGGTCTCCCCATGTTGTGGGGGGAGCGTCGTCATTGCCGCGAGATTTTAGATAAACGGTATTGCATGATGTATTTTGTAAAATCCAATTGGCGATAAGGTCGTGATGCCAAAACTCTTTTGGACTTTCTCCGTCAAATTGCATGACGGCCACGTAATTGTAAATATCGCAAATAACTCCAGGGAGATTATCGCCCTCGCCATTAAAGAGACGAAAACAATTCGTGGTGTCACTCATGACTAGTTGTCTTCGACGTTTATGTGCATCGTCCATTTTATTAAAATAATATCCCTCATTTGGTGGGTTTTTATCTAGAGACAATATTCGTAGGGCGAGAGCCCCTTGGGGTTGATAAATTGCCCAAGCTACAAAATCTCCTTTAGGGTCTATTACTTTACAAAGCTCTGTTTTTTTAGAGAGCTTTGAATCTGCCAGTGCGTCTCGATAAACCCACGGATGCCCCTGGAGAATTATTTTTCTTATATTTTTATTGAGCTGTGCTTTGATCATATGAGCCCCATGGCAATGCCGATTGCGAGTAAAAACAACCCAACTGAAACGAATTGCTGGACAGTGTTCATTGTTATTTTTTTCAAGACTTTGCTACCGATATAAGCACCAGCAAATGCTGCCAGAGTGGCGGCAATAGTTATGGTGGCACCATTAGAGAATCCATCTTGAGTAAAATGACTCGCATAAACACTAAGACGAGTTAAATCGATTAGGCAGGCAATGACAACGCCAGTGGCGATAAAACCCTCTTTCGTTAGTCCGGCTCGAACAAGAAACGCACTTCTTAATGCGCCCTGATGGCCAGACAATCCGCCAAAAAAACCACTGAGTATGCCACCTACTGAGAGATACTTGGGGTCAAATTGAATATTTTTAAATTTCGGAATGATTTCAAAAAGTGTGAAGAATATCATCAGTAGCGCAATCATTAATTTCACTGGAGTGACCTGTCGAATGTGACCAAAAAATTCATATTGCGCAAGTGGTTCAAGATGAGTGACTGCAACAATAATGGCTGCACCAATAAAAGCGGCGATCATAGCAGGAAGACCAAACTTTAGGATCACGGCCTTATTGGCATGTTTGCCGACAAGTATTAATTTAAAAATATTATTTAAAAAATGCACTACGGCCGTAAGGGCAATTGAAATATCCAGAGAAAACCAAATAGCAAATACAGGGAGTAAAATCGTGCCAAGGCCAAAGCCTGAAAAAAATGTGAGAAGTGAAGCGGCAAAAGCTGTTAGGGGTATGATTATAAATTCCATTATTGGCTTTTTGCCTGAGCGGTATTGTGAAATGCTGATAATATTTTATACATAGCCATGGCGGCGAGCAGGTGTTTAGCAGAGTGGCCGCTGATAAGACCGGTGAAATCAAGTATTCGTTGGTCGGCGAGTTCAAGTATTTTTGCGATTACATAGAGGCTAAGTGTTGCCCACCAAATTGAATTGCCAATTCGCTTTGCTGGAACAAAAAGCAATATTAAAAAAATAAATAAAATTGTTCCGAATTGAACGACTATATACGGCCTTAAGGTTAGCCAATTCTGATTTAAACCAATTACTGAAAGGGTGCCTAAAATAAAAATTGTGCCCAATGAATACAGCCCCCAATTTTCATCTACACGGTCAGCAATCATTAAGGCATTAATTGAGGCAAAGCCCAGCACTATAGGTATTCGGTCCCAAACTAGGGAGTCAGGGTTGGGGCTCCAGTGAAAATACATAGATCCAAAGCAGGTGAGTATGGCCGATGAAGAGAGGCACAGCCCAATTAAATAAAGAGGGTGTGACCATTTCATTTTATTTTGGGTCAGAGTTTTAATGCCGTAGAGGCCAACAAACAAAAAAGCCAAATTTGAAATAACATCAATGGCATTTGGAATCCCAAGCAATGTTCGAACATCAGAAAATTTGAAATATTCAGTTGCGTCAGCCACTGGTAGGTGTGGCCATGCTAATGTAAAGGAGGTTGCTAAAAAAAGCAGAAGTCCGATAACAATATTTACAGGTCGGACTGAAATCTTATAAGGCAATGATAATCGATTTCGGCCGCCCATGATGCGAGCTTTCACTAGCCGATACCCTGATTTTAGATAAGTAAACATGCCATAAGCCTACTGGCATGGGGTGGGGTGCGGCAAGAGTTTTGGTGTTACTTCTTTGACCAATCTCCAAAGGTAGAGCTATATACATTCACTATGGCAAAAAAGAAAAATACACCCGATCTATTTAATGACCCTGTTGAAATTAAATCACAAGACTTTGCATCAATGTTTGAGAGCTCAATGGCTAATCCGGCAAAGACACTAAAAGTCGGTGATCAGTTCAGGGCTGAGATTTTGAGTATTGGCAAGAGTGAGTCATTTGTATCAACCGGCACTCCTCAGGATGGCGTTTTGCTTAACGCCGATCTACTGGATGATAAAAACGCTTTGAAATATAAAGTCGGCGATTACATCGATGTAATTGTTCTTCGTGCTAACGCAGACGAAATTCGAGTCACGCGCAAAGGTTCGAAATCGGCGCCTGTTGATTTTGATAGTCTTGAAGATGCTTTTGATATGGAGTTACCGGTTGAAGGCAAGGTGACTGAGGCCATCAATGGGGGTTACCGAGTGAGTGTTCAGGGGCAATCCGCATTTTGCCCGATCAGTCAGCTGGGTGTGCCATTTGGTCAGGATGCCAGCGAGTACATCGGTAAGAAATTTGAATTTTTAATTACACAATTTGATGTTCGCAAAAAAAATATTGTCGTCTCTCGTCGCAAATTGCTTAGTTTGCAAAAAGTTGAGGGTGAGGGAGTTTGGATTCAATCTCACAAAGTGGGCGATATTGTTCAGGGTCAAGTCACGCGTGTTGAGCCGTTCGGTGCGTTTGTAGCACTTGGTGAAGGTGTTGAGGGGTTAGTTCACGTTTCTGAAATTGGGTACACAAGACTAAAGCATGCTTCTGAGGGTGTGCGTGTGGGCGAAACTGTGCAAGTTAAAATTTTAAAGATTGATGAAGAAGAGACGCGCTTAAAAATTAGTTTGTCTATTAAGCAAGCGGGTGGTGTGGGTGACCCGTGGATGCAAGTGCCACAAACATTTCCGGTGGGCGCAGTGGTTGATGGAGTTGTCGATAATAAGGCCGTTTTTGGACTTTTTGTTATTCTTGCTCCAGGTGTTAATGCGCTTTTACCGAAATCAAAATGGCGTGATGCTGACGATCCTAAAAAATATGAACAAATGAAGTCAGGCGACAAAATTAAAGTTCGAGTCGACGAAATCA
Source organism: Bdellovibrionales bacterium (assembly GCA_020434645.1). Classification (GTDB taxonomy): domain Bacteria; phylum Bdellovibrionota; class Bdellovibrionia; order Bdellovibrionales; family UBA1609; genus RBG-16-40-8. The sequence goes on from JAGRAK010000032.1 coordinate 6,690, forward strand.
AATTTGAAGAGCGAAAAATCTCATTGGGTTTGCCAACGGAAGATGAAGACAACTCTTGGCGCGAGCATCAGTCAGATCAAGCTCTGGGCGGATCGCTGAGTGGTTCTTTCGCAGCGGCGTTCGCCCAGGCGAAATCGAATAGTAAAATTAAAACATAAACCGAAGCACAATATAGGGCACAATATTAAAAATTATTGTAAGTCCTTTGTAGGCGGCAAGAAATTGAAAGTAGATTTTTTCAAATTCAGCACTGTCTATTTTATAAACGGTCGAGCACAGCTGTTTAAAATAATTGCGAAATCCAAGAAGCATAACGGTGGCAAATAATAAGACGCCGTAATTCAAAACAGCACACCATCCTAAAAAAGCTTGAAGTTGTTCTATATTCATAATTTTCCTCCACACGAGTTTGATTTAACGCAAAAACCTTGCGGTTCAACACCTAAGGCACTGTTGAATTTACTCGACATATTCTGAAATGCAATAAGCGCCGTCAAATCGACGAGGGCATCGTCGGTAAAATATTGTTTCACCTTATTTATTAATTCATCATCAACTTTTAAATTAGATCTCGTTATGACTTCTGCATACTCAAGGGCTGCGCGTTCTTTTTCATCAAACAGCGCACTGTCTTGCCAATTTTCTAGTGCTTCAAGTTTTTCTATGCCAGAACCCCTTTTAAGCAGTGTGGCTGAATTAATATCGACACAAAATGAGCACCAATTAATTTGTGAAACTCTGACTGTAATAAGTGATCTTAACTGGGGAGGTATGGGGGAGCTTTTGCGATCAATGGCTCCATATAGTAGAGCAAGTGCCGAAAATAACTTAGGCGCTCTTGCCCACAGTAAAGCGGGCTCAAGTACAGAGCCATACTTTCGGCGTTGATTCCAGAAAAATGGCCGTAGATAAGCAGGATATTGATTTAAAGGTTTAGCTTTTACATACATGTTCAGCCCGACAATCTAATTTTTATGATCAAAATACTTCAAATAAGATTTATAGTGAGAGAGAATTTCGTCAACTGCTTTTCTTTTTTCTTGGAGACTGGCTTTGCCTACTAGTTTCTCACTCGCTGTCAGTATGCCGGCCATAACGAGGTGAAGCTGCGCATCAGCTTCTGGCTCTAATTTGCAGTTTTTAAAAATATCGTCAGTGTTAGTTTTAATTTGTTCGCCAAGCTTTTTAAATTCTCCGTCTGTCATATCGCCTGCGTGAATTTTCTTTATTTTACTCTTTATATGATCATGTATAGCGTCCATATTGGATCTCAAGGCAAGGTCTGTTGGCCATTTCTTGCCATTATTGAAACTAAGTTTTAGCTCGGTTTTTTCGTGATGGTGGTGGTCATGTGCCTGTTCTGCGGCGACCGTTTGAGAGAACATAAAGCAGATTAGAATATTTATTATTTTCATATTGTTTCTCCTTATCTAGCTACAATCTTGATTGCTCAGCTTCTCATTCATTCTTGCGCCAAAGACGTCAAATGTCTTAATGAATTTTTCAAAATTTTTTCGGTTTACGCAATAGCGAGATCTTGGGCCATCCACTTCGCCTTGCACAAGTCCCGCTACTTTCAGGGCTTTTAAGTGCTGACTGACCGTGGATTGTGCAAGCGGAAGATCGATGACGAGATCTCCACAAATACATTCGCCGTGACTCGCTAAATTTCGGAGTATTGCAATTCTGGCAGGGTGCGACAAGGCCTTGCACCACTCTGCCAGCTGGATATCTTTTTCTGGAAATTCTTCTTTTCTTGATAAAGCCATACATCATCGTATATCGTAATAATACGATAAGCAATGAGGTAATGAAATGAATGTGAATAATGTATCAATTTTGAAAAAACTGTCGCTCTTAGATCGATTTTTGACGCTTTGGATATTTTTAGCTATGGGCGTCGGGATTCTATTGGGAAGATTCTTGCCGGCTTTTCCTAAAGCTTTAGAGGCGATGTCTGTGGGTTCGACGTCTATACCTATTGCGATTGGCCTGATTTTGATGATGTATCCTCCGCTTGCCAAAGTTCGTTATGAAGAGATGCCAAAGGTTTTTGCTAATACAAAAGTGTTAGTGCTTTCATTAATACAGAATTGGCTTTTGGGGCCTATTCTAATGTTTGGAATCGCTGTTATTTTTCTTCATGATTACCCTGAGTATATGACCGGCCTAATTCTGATTGGCCTTGCTCGATGTATTGCAATGGTTATTGTATGGAATGATCTTGCTGGTGGCAGTCGCGAGTATTGTGCCGGGCTCGTGGCTTTAAACTCGATATTTCAGATTTTTACTTTCCCGTTTTTGGCTTATTTCTTTTTGACTACTGCTCTAGGTTGGATCGGAATTCAGTCAGTTGCAGTTACAATTACTATTTGGGATGTCGCCATTGCCGTTTTGATTTATCTTGGCATCCCGTTTTTTGCCGGCTTTTTTACCCGTAAAATTTTAACCAGTATGAGGGGGCATGATTGGTATGAAAAAAAGTTCGTGCCAACAATCTCTCCGCTCACTCTAATTTTCTTGCTGTTCACGATAGTTGTGATGTTTTCGCTAAAGGGCGATAAAATTATTGAACTGCCGCTGGATGTTTTAAGAATAGCTATTCCACTTCTTATTTATTTTGTGATCATGTTCTTGTTGTCATTTTATATGAGTAAGAAGGCTGGAGCCGATTATGAAAGGGCGGCCACACTTTCTTTTACGGCAGCCTCAAATAATTTCGAACTAGCAATCGCTGTTGCTGTCGCAACATTTGGGATTCACCACGGAGCTGCATTCGCGGCAGTTATTGGGCCATTAGTTGAAGTCCCTGTTCTGATTTCGCTCGTATCCGTTTCGTTATGGATTAAGCGAAATTATTTTACTTAAAGCCCACCCCAATTATTCCGCTAACTTGCAAAAAATCCATTTTTTCCAGTTTGTAACCCATTGAAATTACTAGATTGGGTTAAATGGTGGAGGCGTCCCCGCCACTCTTAACTGCTTGATATTATTGCATCGAAAGTAGTGCGGGTCAAAAAAAGATCAAATTGCTATTGGTAAAATTATATAAATTCGAAGGAAGGTGTGGGAACTTAGGGGAATATTATCTGTTTTGAGCGTCCCATTGATTTTTCAAAACTTTTTTTAAGAGTAATATAATGACTTCCACCATAAACAACAGCTACGCGCTTGTGCTTCGCCAAGAGTTGCTGAATTATGTCCAGTGTAAATCGATCTCGAATTGTACCAATTGAAGATGATATTTGATGTAGAAAAAGTGGGCTGCTGTATATAGGGGCAACATCTTCTGTATTTAAGTCAGAGGTTAGGGTTTTGCCAGTTTTGGTTTTGTACCAAGTTTTAATTTCATTTAGACTAGGGCAACTGGTTTCAGGTATCTCAAAAACTTTACAATAATGAGTGATGAAGTTTAGTCCCTTCTTAGTTATTAAATCTTTGCGATTTTCTTTTTCCCTGACCCACTGAGGGATTTGGCGAGCCAGATAGAAGCCCAATATGTCGCTGTCTGTATAGTTCTCTGCTTTTAATTGATTGTACAATGCCTTGTGGTCAATTTCTCCGCCATAAAATGGAATCTTTTTGTCATCAGCTTGGATGGCGGCCAGGGAACTTTCGCCGCCTATAATAATATTTGGATGCACGCCTTTATGTGCTTCGTCTAGAAACCATTTAGGGCTTTTGCCGTACGAATAGGCAATGGGCTCGATCACTATAGCGTTAAAATTGAATTCATTAAATAGTTTACCAACTAATCGCAGTGTATCGCTATTGGGGTCATTGTCATGGTTGGCGGCCAGATAAATCAGCTCGTAAGAATGAGCTTTGTGAACGGCAATGTAGGGTCTTTCAGAGGGCGATTCATTTTCGAGTTGGGATTGCCATGGTCGCACCAGTGTTTGATCAAACTTTGGTGCCGAAGAACAAGCGGCAAAATAGATAAGGGTAATTGCCAGAATAGTAATTTGTAGCAGGTGATGATTTTTCAAAAACTATCCAATTTTCTTCCACTTAAAGTCGGGCTCTCGACCAGTCATCATGCAGTCTTTCAAGTAAAGATTGATGAGGGTCTGATAGGGGACACCTGACTTTTTTGCCAGTTTTTGAAAATAACCAATAACATCCTCATCGAGACGAATAGTTGTTCGCGACTTCAATTTCTTCGCGTAGGGATTCTTAACAGATTTTGAAAAGTCATATTCTTTACGCATAAATCACCTCTTATATTTTTTTTCTTCATTTTTAGTTGCTTTTCGAGCTGAAATTATTCGAATTAATTCTTCATCGTCTTTATAGATGTGAACAACTATTAAGATTCGAAGTTTCTCACTCATTCCCATTAATAAAAATCGATCTTCGTCGTCAGAGTGATCAGGGTCAGCGATAAGTCGAGCGGAGGCATCGTAGAACACAGTCTCAGCCTCTTCGAACGAGACCCCATGTTTCTTTTTATTAGATTTACTTTTGGTCTCATCCCATACGAAGAACATGTACTAAAGATAGCATATAAAAATGAATTTGTACATATAAAATATGTACAAAAATGGTGGAGGTGATGTAAACCCCCTATAATCAATAACTTATAGCATTTGGGCATCACTTGGGCAATGGGAGATATTTTTGTAATAGAAATGCCCTCAATTTTCGTTTTCACTCTCACCCCAAAAGACCCTGCCAGAGCCTCTTATTTTCCCGTCTGTGGGGTTTTAATTGCCATTACGACCTTTCTAACGGGGCAATCCAGCCGACCGATTGGGGACATCCTTATTCACTAACCACCGCCAACAAGTCGTCATCGTTTATGACAGTCGTCCTCTTTCCAATCTAAAATTTTTTCGTCTGGTTGCCCTTTAT
>JAGRAK010000330.1 GCA_020434645.1 Bdellovibrionales bacterium
GCTTAGGAGATACAGTTATTCCCGTAATTATTACGGTGTATAGCGATAGATCCTTTACCTTCATAACTAAGACGCCTCCCGTGTCTGTACTTATAAAAAAGGCGCTCAAACTCGAGAGTGGATCTAAAAATCCCTCGAAAGACAAGGTCGGTAAAATTACAGCAGAGCAAATTAAGCAAATTGCTCAGGTGAAATTACCAGATCTCAACTGCTTAACGCTTGAATCAGCAGAATCTCAGGTCACTGGGACGGCGCGATCAATGGGCGTAGAAGTACCAAACAGGTAGGTGAGATATGGAAGATAAAAAATTACCTAAAAGATATAGTGCAGCATCAAAAAAGGTGAATCGTGAAACCACTTACACTTCTGCGAAAGCATTGGAGTTAGCGTGTGAAACGGCCACTGCAAAATTTGATGAATCTATCGATGTAGCAGTTAAACTAGGAGTTGATCCGACACAGTCTGATCAGCAAGTGAGAGGTGCTGTTGCCCTTCCGAACGGTCTTGGCAAAAATGTACGAGTTATTGTTTTTGCTAAAGGGCCAAAAGAAGAAGAGGCCAAAGCCGCTGGTGCTGATTTTGTTGGAGCCGATGATCTCGTTGAAAAGATCAACGGTGGGTGGCTTGAATTTGATAAGGCTATCGCAACACCAGATATGATGGCTGTTGTTTCAAAAGTGGCAAAGGTATTAGGTCCTAGAGGTCTTATGCCCAATCCAAAAGTTGGAACAGTCACTATGAACGTGGGAGCTACCGTAACTTCTGAGAAAAAAGGTAAGCTTGCGTTTAGAGTTGAAAAAGCAGGTATTGTGCATGCAAGTATTGGCAGAAAATCAATGGGTCCAGAAAAGCTTCGAGAAAATTTCGAAACTTTAATTGCGGCGTTGATGAAAGCTAAGCCTGCATCAAGCAAAGGTATATATATGCAAACTATCACTGTGTCCTCGACGATGGGCCCAGGGGTAAAAGTTGACGTATCAAGTGCGTCAGCGAAGGCAGAGTAAAATTTTTGATAATCGCCGTTGGAGACAGCCGGTGCGCATGTGTTGCGTGTAATGATCTAGAAGTAGATCGCCTGCCGAGACGAGAGAATGATTCTCTTAGCATCTCCCGAAGAGCGATACACCTAAGGAGGTGAGAATACATGTTCACACGAGAGCAAAAATCAGAAGAGGTAGCTGAAATATCAAAGCGTTTTGCGCAAGCGAAGGCGGCATTTCTTGTTGATTTTAAAGGTTTGGATGTCGAAAAAGTCACCAGCCTAAGAAAGCTATTAACACCGATGAATTCGGAAATGAAAGTCGTAAAGAACACGTTGGCTCTTCGGGCTATAAAAGAGCACGAATCCTACGATGGCGCATTACGAGATCATTTTACCGGAAACAATGCGGTTGTTTTTGCTTATGAAGACGTTAGTGCTCCGGCAAAGGCCTTGGCAGCATTCAGTAAAACGAATGAAGCCCTAGTCATTAAAACCGGCGCAATGGACGGCAAGAACCTTAATGAGGCTCAGATTAAATATTTGGCTACATTGCCAGGTAAAGATGAGTTGCGCGCGAAACTTCTTGGGACGCTACAAGCTCCTTCACAGAAGTTTGTGTCTACTCTTAATGAGGTTCCGAGTAGTTTTGTTAGACTTTTGGCTGCATATCGCGACCAAAAGGGTGCTTAGTAATTTAATATTTTTAATTTTCTTATTGGAGGAAAAATGTCACTAAATAAAGAACAAGTCGTTGATTTTCTATCATCGATGCCAGTACTTGAACTCGCTGAAATGATTAAAACTCTTGAAGAGAAGTGGGGCGTTTCTGCTGCCGCTGCTGTTGCTGTTGCTGCTGCGCCTGGTGCCGGTGGTGCTGCTGCTGAAGAGCAAACTGAATTTTCAGTTGTTCTTGCTGATGCCGGTGCGAACAAAATCAATGCAATTAAAGCTGTGCGCGAAATCACTGGTCTTGGCTTGAAAGAAGCGAAAGATCTAGTTGAAGCAGCGCCAAAAGCTGTAAAAGAAGGCGTTGCTAAAGATGAAGCCGCTAAAATCAAAGACGCTTTAGAAAAAGCGGGCTGCAAAGTAGAAGTTAAGTAATTAACTGATTTTATTATTTTTTGGTGGTGAGGGCATGTGGCCCTCACCCAAATTTTCTTTTGCTATAGGAGCAAAGAATGAACGGGACTCCAATTACTGCCTCTAATCTTAGATTACGACGCAGTTTTGCTAGAACTAAACAGTACACTGAAATTCCTAACCTGAT
>JAGRAK010000331.1 GCA_020434645.1 Bdellovibrionales bacterium
GGTTTTCCACTCCTCGTTCACAATTTCAAGCTCTATACCTAAGTTACGTTTTAACTGCGCTTGAATATTCTCAGCTATTCGTTGGTGATTTTCATTGGTATTAAATCCGAGCTGAATTCTAGGAATTTTACTACGGTCTTTATAGCCGGCCTCATCTAACAGTTTTTGTGCCCCGCTAACATCAAACTTTAAACCGATACTTGGGTTATGACCTAGCAATCCTGGCGGAACAACATTGTATGCCGGAATTTTCTCTCCACCCAAAATTTTATTCACTTCTTCACGGTCAATCGCCATGCTAATCGCCCGCCGAACTTTAACATTATCAAGAGGCGGACGTTTTACATTCAGCCCGTAGTAATAAACCGCTAACTGTGGTGTGCGGTGATACTCTTTCATTTTTTTTATTTGCTCTATTTCAATAGAAGGTATCTCATCAAGTGCATCCAACTCGCCTTTTTTAAACATATTCAGAGCCGTTGATTGCTCAGCAATAACTCGCCCTAGAATATATTTAACTTTTGCCTTTTTACCAAAATAGTCATCGTTTCTCTCTAGAACTATAGCCTTATCATGATCCCAAAGTTTAAGTTTATAAGCGCCGAGCCCAACAAAAGTGGCAGGCTCTGTCCATTTTTCTCCGGCCTTATCAATGACGTCTTTTCTCACCGGAAACGTACTGTGATGAGCAAGAATTGCCGGGAAATAACTTTGTGGAGTTTCAAGCACAACCACAATCTGCCCTTTATCATTAATACTCACTCCAACGTCCTTAAAGTTTTTAATTTTTCCTTCATAATAAGCTTTCGCATTTTTCACATTAAATAAAAAGTTGGCGTACTCAGCACCAGTTTTCGAGTTAAGAAGTCGCTCCCAACCATCCACAACGTGCTGAGCTGTAAACGTCACCCCGTCTGTCCACTTGACTCCTTCACGCAAAGTGAAAGTCCAAGTCTTCATATCTTGAGAAGACTCCCATGAGGTGGCTAGCGCTGGTTCAACAGTTGTTTCATCTGCCGTAAAACCATAACGAACAAGACCCTCCATAAGAGCGTCTGTCAGTCGCGCCGAGGTTGTATCTGTTGCGACAGTCCAATCAAGAGATGGTGGTTCAGTTTGCACGTTCCAGCGCAGAGTCTCATTGATATCGAGATCATAATCAATTTTGCTTTTTTTAGTGCAAGCCCAGCCAAAAAGTGTGACCACGCAAATTAAAGTGAATTTCAAAAACTTGTTGAATTTATTTTTTGTGAATATCATATTTTGAGACTCCCTTAAAGTTAAGAACCGAATTCAGTTCTGACTCTAATAGGTCAACCGAACAGCAATCAATGTCAAGAATTAGTCGATAATATCCCAGTTTTCTCGAGGGGAAGGCCTAGCACTTACTCGCATTGGCACAGGTTGTGTCAGCCAAACAAATGTATCATTTTTGCTGCCGTAGAGGGCATTGTAAATGGCATAATTTCGTACAACTTTTTTCATATAATTGCGCGTCTCAACAAAAGGGACATGCTCAATAAATTCATCCATATCTAATGTGCCAAAGGTGTTCAGCCAACTATACACTCTATGTGGCCCAGCGTTATATCCTGCTGCCACGAGTGGGATTTGATCTTGAAATTTCTTTTGAAGTCGTGACAGATAACGCGAACCCAATCGAATATTTGTCTCAGGCACCAAAAGATCGAGTTCTGTCACGCCACCCTCCCCAAGCAGTCTTGCAATTTGACTGGCCGTGTAGGGCATAATCTGCATCAGACCTCGCGCTCCGACAGGCGAGTACGCCTCACTGTTAAAATGACTTTCAGCCCTCATTATGGCGAGCACCAGCGACTCAGACACATTAAAACGACTGGCATAATTTGAAACATTCTTTTCATAAGCCTGTGGGTAATTGTATTGCCACAACTCACGAGCCTGCGCTACACCACCACGATTTCGTTCTGTGCTAAAATAAATTTCAGAAATATAGGCCGTGCGGTTATAAAAACCCAATTGACTGTAGGCCTCCATGAGCATTTTTAAATATGTTTTATTGCTCGTGCGCCGCTCAATTTCAAAAAGCTCCCATTTCGCCCAATCTTTACGGCCTATTGAAACTAAATTATTTGCTCGCTTAAATCTCTCTCGTAACTTGGGGTCACGAAAATCAGAGGCTAACACTTTTTCATCTTCGTCGCCCGGCATAACTTCACCAGACTCATCATTTTCACTCTCAGCGACAGCATCGCTATCAGCGTCACTA
>JAGRAK010000332.1 GCA_020434645.1 Bdellovibrionales bacterium
GAAAAATTTAGTTCGGGCGAAATCAGCCTTCTTGGCACTGCACTCAAACTTAAATTTAACAATACATTTGGCAGCAAGGGCTCTACTGATATTGATTTAAAAACTGACAAATGGAATATCGCTCAAACTTTTTCAATTTTTTCAGAGTCCCTCCGCTCTGGTAGTTATCAGACCAACTTATCAAGTGAGCTCCACGTCGTTATACCCAACTCTGCACCACTTAACTTTGATGCTGAATTCTCGGCTACAGAACTTTTTTTACGTAATGGTAAAACTGAAATGACAATTGATAAGCCCTTGAAACTCAGCGCAAAAAACGGCATTATTAAAGCAGAGAATTTTGAAATTATCGGTGAAAATACTTTCATTCGTTTAAAATCAACAAACAAAACCAAACAAGAATTAGCTCTCACCTTAGATGGCCGACTGGATCTTTCGCTCGCCTCTTTGCTCACTCCATTTTTAGATGACCTGAAGGGGTTATTGAGATTTTCTTTTTCATTAGACGGGACTTATCAGCACCCAACTCTTAGCGGCTCAGCCTTTATTGAAGATGGCCTAGTTAAAATCAAAGGCTTTCCGCATGCGCTCGAACAGATATCTGCCGACGTCATATTGAATAACGAAAATATTATTATCAATTCAGCCAAGGGGAAGGTTGGTGGCGGGCAATTCAATGCTGGAGGCCGAGTTTCTGCTCGCAGTATTGGCAATGTACCGGTAGATATAAAGGGGATTTTTTATGACTCCAGCTTTAACGTACCTGAAGGCTTCTCTACTCGTGGCAGCGGTGAGCTTTTTGTGCGAGGCGCTTGGTTCCCCTACACTGTGGGCGTCAATTTCAATGTCGACAGCGGCTCAGTTGAAATGCGCACTCTTGACAATTCAAAGTCGACTCCGGGGATCAAGCCCAGCTCATATTTACCAAAATCTATCAGCGCTCGGCAGTTTTCTCCTGTAGACTTAGCACTCGACATTAATATTCGCCGCGCACTCCCCATCAAAATATCAATCAGCCGCGTTGATATACGATCAGAAGCATTAGGGAGAATGAAAATAGAGGGACCACCACAGAACCCATTACTAACTGGTAAAATTAATATAGTGCGCGGAGGTAAGATCAGCTTTCGTAATAATATTTTCGAAATTAAAAATGGTACTGTTGAGTATGATAAAGCCGTACCATCTAACCCCACGCTCAACATTCAGGCGGATGCTCGAGTGACAGCACAACTTAAAAATAATGAAACACGAGACTATGATATCGACATGAGAGTACAGGGTACAGCCACTAATCCAAAAATTACTTTAGCCAGTCAGCCCGCACTACCAGAAAATGATTTAATTTCTCTTTTGACTCTCGGCTTTATTAATGAAGAAAGTTCAGCCGCCGACACGACGAGAGAGGGTCTTATAGCCAACACGTCATCTCAGCTACTATCAGCCGTCGTGACTGAGCAACTCGATCGAGTCCTCGAGCTCAACAGTAAATTTGGCATGCAGCTTGATATTAATTCATCATATGACAGCGAAGATAAGGCCGAAAAACACAAAGTCACAATTCGTAAACAGATTACCCCCAAATTTGGTGCCTCGGCCAGTCGTGAGATTGGCAAGACCACCACTAATAATGTAAAAGCTGAATATAAACTCAACAAAAACCTTTCTGTTATTGGCGAATGGGAAGGCAAAGAGCCGACAACTTCAGAACAAAGTACACAGTCAGCAAAAGATTTAAATATTTTTGGCCTCGACATCGAGTACAAGGTAGATTTCAAATAATGAATATAAAACTGACCTTTTTATTTTTAATTATCTTCTTCAGCTTCGGCGCTAGTTCTGAAGCCACAGCACAAGTGCAGTTTAGCGGTGTGACTACATCAGATATGGCCAATCTGAAAAAAAAGTTCCCTGAGCTAAAAATCGAGGCGCCCGAACTTGCTACCCTTGATGAGATTATACGATATCTCGCCTTGACTGAAACATATTCTGCTATTCGCCTAATAGAAAAAGATAAGGGTTACACTCTTCAAGCCGTACCACTTAAAAGAATTGCAGAAATTAATATCACGGGCAATGAGCATTTTAGCAATGATGAGATTCTTGCAGCTTTGAAAATGAAAATTGGCTCAAGGTTTGATAGCGCAAAAGTGATTGAAGCTGGTGAAGACCTGAAAGAGCTTTACGCGCGCGAAGGTTATTTTAACACTATAGTCAGTTTTAATTTCGAAGATA
>JAGRAK010000333.1 GCA_020434645.1 Bdellovibrionales bacterium
TGATATGATTTTGCAAACAGCGGCTAAGTGGTACGTCGCGCGTCACTTAAAATAGGAGTTTACAATGGTGCTTGTTTATCAGGCTTATGGCCGAGAAGATATTTTAAGACAGACTCAATTTTCTATGGTGTCACTGTTAAGCGTATTGGATAAAGGAAGCCCACTTAAAATTTGGGTTTACACCGATAATGTAAAACTGTTTTCAGATTATTTTAGTAATGAACTTAAGGGTGATCAGCCAAGGGTTAAAATAATTGAAATCAAAGCGAGCCAAATACAAAAGTGGCGCGGTGCTATTGATTTTGTACACCGGGTAAAGGTTGAGATTTTAAAAGATGCCGCAGCACAATTTAACGGTCCTCTTTACTATGTTGATGGCGACACTTATTTTCGCCATGATCCGACGGCTTTATTTTCAGGGGTCTCAGACAAAGTGAGTCTTATGCATGTGGCAGAAAATGCTTTAGATGAGGGCAAAGATCCACTTTCTAAAAAAATAGCCAAATTTGTGAAAAAAAATAAATTTAGCCTTGATGGCAAAGAAATTCAGATCCCCTGTTCAACTGTAATGTACAATGCCGGAGCAATTGGTATCTCACAGCAGAATAAATCATTATTGCCGCTAGTGATCGATCTAACGGATCAAACATATTCTCGTTACTCGAAACATATTATGGAGCAACTCGCATTTTCTTATATATTACAAACGCGTACGAGCATAATCACAGGCGATTCTATTATAGGCCACTACTGGAGCCAAAAACCTGAGTACCAGGCCGCTATAGATCAGTTTCTTGCGATCAATAAAAATATGGAGAGTGCAAAAGCAGCTTATCCAAATTTCATATGGCCAGAGCCCATTAAGCCCAAAGTTAAAAAATCAATTTGGGCCCGGTTCTTTCAGTAGACTCGTTGTTTTTTGTTCTTAGTGCAGTCAATGTTAAAAAGTCTGATTCGCACCGAGCACAACAATGGAGCTGGCATCATCAGAATAGCTGGATTTATAGCCGACCCAACGCGCACGGAACGGAAATTTATTCAGGAGTAAAAGCTCCATTTCGATCCCGCCGCCGGCCTCATGAAATAATGTGCCAGGGTCTTCTCGCCTGACAGTTGCGCCGTAGTACTCATTGTACTGCGCAAATATAGCCATGCGCCTCAAAGAGAGCGGGAATTTTGTCGTATAAAAACTTAAATTTATGGCTTGTTTCAGTTCAGTCGAAACTTTTCTGACTTCGAAATAATCTTGGTCAATATATTTTGTATTTCGCGAAACTTGAGTGGGAGTCGGATATGGAAAGTCATCTGGGCCATTATCAAAGTATACTATAGCAAATGGGCTATCAGTGTATGCAGCCTGATAGCTTGCTGAAAGATAAGTCTCACGAAATAAATCGTAGGAGGCTGTGATCTCTCCGCCGTAGATATTTCGCTGGTCACTCCAGCCTGGGGCTGATCGTATATATTCATTGGCGAGATCAAGGTTAAGAGATTTGTATGGATTGTAGGCAATTGGTGTCGAAACCAAATGCGCAACATTGATCTGAGTTAAGACAGTATATTTTTTGTCGGCATCAATTGATGCCAGGGTGGGGTTTTCGTTTTGATAAACAAAGTGTGAACTTAAGCCCACTTGCCACTGGGTGCGATTGTAAATGAGATACTCAAAGCCTAAAGCGCCTAGCCAGTCATCATAACGATCAAGAATCTCATAATCATCGGGATTATTTGGGTTCGAGGCCACGGCAGATGTTTTTTGAAAAAGAGTGAGTAAATCCCAGTTCACTACATATTTTGAATTGATGTAATGAAGGCCGGCTGCATATTCATTATATGAGCCTGAAGAGAGCAGCATGTTTAATGAATGATTTTGCAATGGGTCTGAAAATCGAAAATTAAGCTGGGCTACGGCCGGAGTGTCTACTCCAAAAAATATGTAGGGGTCAATGCCGTTAAACTGCCAGTGAGAAAATGAACTGTAGGCTTTTTCATTTAATTTGAAATTGGTTCTATTGTCATCAGCAGGTGTGTCTATAGGCGTGTTTATAGATTGACTTAAAATTTCGGCGTGGGGCTCTCTTTCGGTAAAGTAGGTGTACTCAAATGGACTTTCTTTATACGGATCGAGAGCAACAAGTTTGTATTCATACCCTTTATTTGTAATCTCAGTGACGAGTGCAGAGGCTTCATCAATTATTCGAGCGTCGATAATTGTGTCTGATTTATGAGC
>JAGRAK010000334.1 GCA_020434645.1 Bdellovibrionales bacterium
AATTTCAATTTCGACTGGCTCTAAATCAATACCCTTTCGGACAAAAGAAAATATTCGCATAGTTCATAACCTCCACTTTCATGAAGCTACGACTAAGCAAATTTCATACATAACTAAAAACGCCTAAATTTCTTTAGGCGTCCAGAGTTGTCCGAATTTCGAACAAAATTTTAAATTTTAAGAGTTCTCGGATTATTCTGCTGAATCAGATTCATCAGCTGGAGCAGCGTCAGTAGTCTGATCGGCTTCAGGAGCAACTTCTTCAACAGTTTCAGTTACAACAGCTTCTTCAACAACTGGTGCACTTGCAGCTTCAGCCGCTTCTTTTTTGTCTTCTTTGCATGCTGTTAATCCAACAAGTGCTACTGCAACTACCAATAGTGATAATTTCATATAAATCTCCATTTAGGGTTAATGTCGAAAGAATCTCGTACTACCAGAACCAAATGTCAACGAAGTTTAGCCAGGGGATGATGCGTCTCAACAGCATCTCGAATTTTACTGCTGCTGACGGATGTGTAAATTTGGGTCGTCTGAATACTTGAATGACCGAGCAGCATTTGGATTGAGCGCAAATCAGCACCACCCTCAAGAAGCGATGTGGCACAGCCATGTCGAAATCGATGGGGGCTAACGGGGCTATCAAATCCTGCCGCAGCAGACCATGCTGCAAGCCATCGCCAAATATCGACCCGGCTTGGGCGATTGCCCTTATCATTTATTAATACCGCTGTGGTTTTAGTTTTCATCAGCTCTTCACGCACATGAGCTAAATAATCTTCAAGTTCCTTTTGGAGCTGCTGCGTGAGTGGCACAAGGCGCTCTTTTCCGCCCTTACCTAGAACTCGAAGCCAGCCCTCAGTTTGATTGAAATCATGAATATCTAAATTTATGAGCTCAGTGACTCGGCAACCGAGACCAAAAAGAAGTAACAATGTAATTTGATTTCTGGCTGTGCGGTAGGCATGCTCAGTTTCGCAGGCATCATAAAGGCGCTTAAAATCTTTTGGTGTTATCGCTTTTGGCAAGCCCACCTTCACTTTTGGCGGGCGCAGCTGCCGAAGATTTGGCACTTTATCGCCCTGCCGCTCACAAAATTTTAAATAAGTTCGAATACTCGAAATCACTCTTGCTTGAGATCTCGGCTTTAACCCATTTTTTGTTAAATATTCATAGATAGCCGAAATATCTGAGTTCTTTTTCAAAAATTGTTCGTAAATTTCAAGATCATGGCGATACGCCATCACGGTGTTGAGCGACCGGCCACGAACATGCTGTAATTCATCAAAGAAGTCTATCCAATGCGGTAAAGCCATATATGCAATTTATAGTAACAAGTATTTTTGCGGATACAAGCCTATATACAACTATTTATGTATAGTTTTTCAATAAAGAAATATTTTTACCGAGCACCGTAGCCGGCCATTGTAGAAATTTGACCAGCATAGTATTCAACTCCGCCGTCAATTACATAAATTTCTAATTTAATTGATGAAGCGAGTTCTTCTTCATATTTTTCACTTAAATCATTAGAGCGAATAACAAGGTGCTCGCCATGTGCGCCAGTCATTTCAACTTGAAACATTGTGTCTGAAAACTGAGCACTTCCGGGTATTGCTGAACCTACGAAAAAATATCGAGTAAGCTGGTTATTGGCATCTGGAGCCTCCCACTCAAGCAGTAAAGAAAACTCACGCTCGTTGTACTGATTAAGTTGATCAATAAAAACGACATCTACTTTTGTCATTCCGAGAGCGACTGATGGCACTCCAATTTGCTGAATAGACGAATCAATAACACTCATGTCATTCATAGCCAGAACACTCGAGGCGGGGCGACCGGCATTCTCACGAGCATGAAAAATAATGCTCGAATTTCCCTGCGCCAGCGAATCAATACTAAAATTTAAAGCACCAAATTTCGGGCTCCCTAAAGATAATATCTCTTCAATAACAGTAAATAGCTCGTCTGAACTCACCTGCGGATCAGCTTCACGATATTGTGTTGAACATCCTGAGGTTAAAATAAGTAGTGATATTAAAACAAGCCAGTTTTTCATAATTAGTACCCGCACGATCCGCCAGGAGCCATGTCAGTAAATCCTGTTGAAACTCCACATGGATAACCATTTACAGATTCTACTGTCATCATTCCCATCATGCCTTTCATGCCGCATACATTTGTTGGGAATATTCGCGCATAGGGTATTGTTAAAAT
>JAGRAK010000335.1 GCA_020434645.1 Bdellovibrionales bacterium
ACTGCTACCCGTCTCGGGACGTTGCAAGGTGAGCCCGAGAGAACGCTGTGCGCTCTCTTCATTCATTGATGAATTCAAAATGTATTCACCCTTGCGATCGGTGAGTTCGATAAATCGGCCATCACCCAACTTAATATCACGCGCATCTGTCGTCGTAACGGCAATCTGCCAGTCTAAGCCACGCAATACTGATAGAAAATTGCGCGTGCGCTCGGCCATATTTTTCTGCTCGTAGCTCATTGAGCCCGAATTGTCGATTACGAATAAAATATCCCACTTGCGATACTCATCAACATGAATCGAGTGCGTGATTAATTTTGTAGTCGACGTGACCTCCCACGAAATAGAATTGTGGCTAACAAAACCTACATTATCTGTAGCTGTGATTTGAAAAGTATAGTCGCCAGCAGGCAAACCCGGGATAGCAACAGTCGAAAGCCCAATTGGGCATGGGCGCAAGATATCGTTTAGCCGACATTCGGCCGATGCCACACCACTCGCACGATCTGAAATATCATATATGATTTCAGTGGCAACACCCTCTTCAATACTCGCAAGTGGGTATTTTTGGAATATAATTTCAGGGCCTTTGTTGTCGTGAAGAATTGAAGATGAAAAACACATCGAGAGAGCATTGTCATAATCTGTGAACTGTATAGACAAAGTCGCCACTTTATTTTCACTATTACGTGAAAGCCTATAGTCTTTTAGACTTTGAAACTCTTCCCAAACACCGCCTGTACAATTTGCATTTTCAGAAATTTTCATTTGAAGGGCTTCGTACTTAACAATAGAGAGCTGCACATCCGACTCGGTCGTAAAACTTGCCCCACCATTAATTTTAAAACTTTCTTCTGCGGTTTGAACTGGAGGTGGCAATTCTGGAGGAAGCGTTACCGTAGGAGTTGTTGGATCTGGCGTCGCGGTAAAATCTGGAGGATTTGATGAACTGCCATTGCCACCACCGACAACTGTACCAGTCTCGGTACTCGGCAAACATGCCGTAAGCAACGTGATGAAACTCGATACTATGATCAAATTTAAACTTTGCTTTGCTTTCACATTATCCCCCTTACAATCAATTAGGCTCATGCCACATTGTTGTAGCTTCTAGGTGAACAGATCGGACTTTGGTCTAGGTCGCTTGAATTAGGGATTTTTTGTATAAAAGTTCGACGAAAAATTGAGGATTACTTCAGCGACAAACAAATCTTCTTCGCTGCATCAGAGGGGTCAGCGGCTTCAACAATTGGGCGGCCGATAACAAGTGCTGAAGAACCGGCTAAAAGAGCTTCACGTGGTGACATAACTCGCGATTGATCGCCTTTGGCGTCAGTGGGCATGCGAATACCCGGCGTCACAAGATAGCTATCGGGATATTTTTTTCTTAAGTTTGAAACTTCTTCGGGTGAGCACACCAGACCGCTGATGCCGGCAGAATATGAATCTTGAGCCAGTTGCTCCACATGCGTGAGCATCAACTGCTTCGCCCAGTTCGACGGAACTGTCGAATCAGAAAAACTTGTAAGAGCAGTGACTGACAGTATTTTAAACGGTCGCTCAGCACTTAATTCTTTTTCAAGTTTTGCAAGTTCACCTAAAGCTTCGCGACCGTTACCGGCATGAACTGTAGCAAAGCTTGCACCAGATTCAAAAGTGGCGCGAACGGCGGCCAGCACCGTGCTCGGAATATCGTGATATTTGTTGTCGACAAAGACGAATCCCATTTGCGAGAGCTTTTGAACAAATTGTGAGCCATATTTATAGGTGAGGCGAGGGCCGACCTTAAAACCTCCAACGTGCCCACTTACTTTTTCAGCAATATCAAATGCCCTCAAGTCAGAATCGACATCAAGAGCAACAAAGATTGGAATTTTTAATTTTGGGACTTGACCCATTCTTTCACCTTTTGTGCGGCTTCTTTTAAATTCAACTTTGTCATCTCTTTAGTTTTGCGCACGATCATTTCAATTTCATTACCAGTCACTCCCCGCTTGCCGATATTTAATCGAAGCGGCATACCAAGGAGATCAGCGTCTTTAAATTTCACACCTGGACGCTCTTCACGATCATCGATAAGACACTCAACGCCTGCCGCTTGTAGCTCTTCATATAGGGAGCTTGCAAACTGCGAAGTCTCGGCATCTTGCGGGTCAAGCAAACAAATATGCACATGAAACGGCGCCACAGACATCGGCCAAACAATGCCGTCTTTAT
>JAGRAK010000336.1 GCA_020434645.1 Bdellovibrionales bacterium
CTCACTTGTGGCTTTTTCAATTTTTGTCGTAGTGAAAGCCATTAATACGTTACAGAAAAAGAAAGAGGCGGCACCTGTTTTGCCGCCTCCACCGTCAGCAGAAGAAAAACTTCTGACTGAAATTCGAGATTTGCTTAAAAAAACTTAAGCTGCTTTTGCGGCTTCTGCTCGAGCTGGCAGTAAGCCTAGGGTCACAAGCTTTGCTTTGCACACTCCCCAAAGGACTTCTTTTAGTGGCATTTCTTTAGCGTTCAGTCGGAGCTTGCCCATGCTCTCATTCTGAAAAGCTTCAATGAAATCCTCTTCTGAGCCACCTTTAGCGAGTTTCATAAGTAGGCGAAAGTGAGCATCCGTGAGCTTGGCGTCTACAAGCATTTTTCTTAAGCTGCCTTCAGGGGTTTGCTTTAAAAAATTACACACGCTCATTACTTCATCTGGACTATAAGACATGTAGCCTCCTTTTAGATATTCTCTAATCGGCACATTTTGTAGTTTTCTCAAGTCTCATTGTGAGACAGTTTGATTGTTGTGAGTCTAGTGCTTTGTGAGCCTTAGTAGTTTTGCAGGTGTTCGTTTTGTTTAGAATCGTTCTCAGATCTGATGTACTGAACTTGTTGCTTGAATTGAATGGCGCCGTCAGCTGCAATTTTAATTATGTAGTAGAGGGGATTGCCACTGGCTTTATCTTGCTCTTCTATTAATAAGGTTTGTGAACCTGTTTGATTATTTGAGTGGAGGTGACTCACTACAGTGGCGGGCGTAATAGCCATTGGGTCTGAAATCTCCATCGCCATTGATAAAGATGAGATCGTCAGTGTCGCTATTGAGATTAAGATTATTTTCATTTTTATATCCCCCGTAGACTCATAGTTCTCGTTAAATATAGTCCAAAAGTGGATTTAAGAAACACGAAAATAGCAAATAAATGTAAATTTGATGGTTTATTCGCGAATATTATAATTCCTGCAGGGTGTAGCCGCACCACTAAATATGAGTGGTATAAGATTGTGTTATGCGAGCGGTGCTGAGGCCGACTCATCTTCATCAAGTCGAATCCATCTCTAGGTGGCTCAAATTTGAGGCCACGCTCAATTCAAGGTAAATTGTAAAAAAATATGTATTTATACATACTAATATGGTAGTATCTACTATGGAATTTGAGTGGGACTACAGCAAAGAAAAGTAGAACATCTCAAAACATGACTGTAATTTCACTGAAGCCGCTGAGTGTTTTAGAGACCCTCAGGGCATTCAGCTTACGGATAAAGAGCACTCCAAAACTGAGGAGCGATTTTATTGGATTGGTCAAACATTGGCCGGCAGGGTGCTCACGGTTAGATTTACGATTCGTGGTTCTAAAATAAGAATAATTGGATGCGCTGAATGGCGCCAAATGAAAAGGATATATTATGAAAAAACCAAAAATAAGTGATCTAGAATATGACGAAAAAGGTACTAAAAAAATTCGTCATGCCATAGCCCGGGCTAAAAAAATTAAAATCACCGTAAACATAGACGAAGATGTTTTGGGAGCGCTCAAGGTTATCGCCGATAAAACAGGCATGCCGTATCAAACATTGCTCAACCGATTGCTTCGCCAATCAGTAGGCAATAAAGAGGCAGAAGTCTCTCGCATAGAGCGACTTGAAAAAGATGTCGCTCTATTGAAGAAAAAACTTTCGGCCTAGGTTATTTTGCCACAAAAATCAAAATCAAAATTTTTTATGGTCACTGGTTCGAAAAGATTAACAAATTGGTAGAGCTCAAAACTCATGGACTCGCCTGATTTTGAATGCCACGCACGACCTACGCGATTCCATACTTTTCTATTTTCGACTTTACCGTTCACTGTTGTTTGAAATTCTTTGGCCACAATAATATCAAATGATTTATTCATATGATTCACTCCTTTGGTTAAGATTTAATTCATTAAAAAGATTATTTTCTATTTTTGTAGGCAGCCGGAGCATGCCGATCGACCACAAGTAGACCTGATAACAATCAAGCGTCATAACTCGTCTCCTGGTATATCGTTTGCGTAAAAGTAGTGACGCTCATCAGGCTCGTCGATCAGTTCATATTCTGGGGAGTAACCACAGTTGTAACAGTGAGAATAGGAGGGGAGATTCTCGTAGCTCAATTCTCCGCAGCGTGGGCAGGTATTTTCGGACATTGTTTTCTCCTTCTCGCGTTTTGGTTAGTGG
>JAGRAK010000337.1 GCA_020434645.1 Bdellovibrionales bacterium
CGTACTGGCATTAGCCGCCCCACTCGAGTTTTTACGCATTGTCCCCGTCCCTTCCCTATCGCCCTATATAAAAGTTTATCAAAATGAAATGGCTCATAATAGTCCTAATTTTTTATGCCACGCCCACCAGCTGCTCCCAAAAAAACTGCATCCCGCCCTTAGCCCTAGTTATTGGCGTGTAACCACTCAGCTTTTCACCCAGCATCTTAATTGCATAACTAGATGGAGCTTTAGGGTCAGAATTTAATATCAACTGTTGCGATTTTGTTGCGACTCTTAAGCTTTGATCCACAGGAATAAACCCTTTGTAGTCTAGACTTACGCATAGAAATCTTTGCGCAACATCACTTAATCTTCGAAATACAGAAAGCGCTTCACGCTCGTCTTGAACCAAATTGGCAATAACAGAAAATCGACTTTCACCAAATTTTTTGTGTAACACCTTAATCAACGCATAGGCATCAGTTAAACTTGAAGGATCTGGCGTCACAATGACAACAGTCTCTTGAGCAGCAGAATTCAAATACAGAACATTGTCATCAATGCCAGATGCCGTATCGATCAGCATGTAATCAAACGGATTCTCAAGCTCACTAACTTGGTCGAGTAACATTTTCTTTTGGTAAGTATCTATTTGTTGAAGTCCATAAACGCCACTCCCGCCAGGGATTAAAAATACGTTGGGCGCAACTTCAACAATGATTTCTTGCAAAGTCTTTTCACCAGAGAGCACATGTTCAACCGTGTACATTGTACGCAACCCAAACATGACATCAATGTTAGCCATGCCGAGATCACCATCAAGTATAAGAACACGGTGACCCTGCTGACTCAAACTCATCGCAAGGTTTGAGACTAGTGTCGACTTACCCACCCCACCTTTACCCGAAGTAATACTTATCGTGCGAGTGCGGTTACGACGACTTAAACTGGCTGTTGATGTAGCGCTCATGACTAACCTCTTTCTTTTCTGATCTTTGATAAATTAAATAATAAATCGACGACACGCTCTTTTGATGCCATTTCATAATCTTCTGGGATAGCGTTGCCGATTCCGAAAGAATGCAGGGGAACATCAAAATGTTTTTGAAAATTATAAATAAGCCCATGCTGAACGGCCTCATCAAGACGAGTAAATATAACGTCACGAAATCCAATAACCTTAAACCTCTCTGCAATTTCAAATGCATCAGTGTCACGTGCCATTATAGACTGCACGTAGTGCACATCCATACCTGACATATTCGCCGGCAGAATCGACCGAAGCGTATCAAGGTCGCGTGGGTTCTTTAAATTTACCCCCGGCGTATCAAGCAGTACATGATCCATGCCTTGAGTTGCTCGCTCAACTTGCAGCCAATCTTGTGGTTTAGAAATGACAGCACACGGGATATTTAAAATTTGAGAATATATTTTTAGTTGGTCAGCAGCCCCGACCTTTACATGATCGCCCGATATTATAGCAATACGCTTTTTCTCTTTCATAACGAGCTCGCATGCCATTTTAACTACGGTCGATGTTTTGCCTTGTCCCGTCGGACCAACAAACACATGATATTTTGACTTGAGAGGCTTTTCAACTATGCGAACATTATCAAGTAAGTATTTTATTACCCATCCATCAACAAAAGGTTTTTTCTTTTTTTGCTCATTGGGCAGCGTTTGATTCGCAATTTTTAAAATACTAGCTGCATTTTGGTGACTAACCCCAGCGTCAGTTAATTTCTTGAATGCAAAACTGAGTTCGTAAGGAATCCCTTCATCCGCGCCAGGATGTAAATTTACAAAATTTTGTGGAACATTTTGAAACTTTTCAAGCATACTTCGCAAGTATTGAATTTCGCTTTGTAGGCTCTGAATATTATTTTGATTTGAAGCCGTGATAATTGGCGCAGGTGTTGGAGCTGCCGGGGTATAGGGGGCAACAACCTTAGCCGAATGGGCGACCGACTGATTTATCGGCTGGGCGGCAGACGCTGAGGCCAAATCTTGGTCTTCGTCTTCAGATATATCAATGTAACGCAGAGCTGTTGGAGTTTTTTTCTTTATTACTGGCGCTTGAGCGACAGCAGCTGTGGCCGCCTGCACTTGGCCTTCAAAATCATCCTCTGTCATTACTTTTGGTGTACGATTGTCAAATACGCGGTCGATGTATTCACGCTGAACACGAGCCGAAGATGAAATATATTTTTGCTTTGA
>JAGRAK010000338.1 GCA_020434645.1 Bdellovibrionales bacterium
AATGTCGCCTGGCACTTGGGCAAGATGGAGCTCGACACCTACTGGGTGAACACATTTGATGCGTCCGACATAAACACAGCCCCTACTCTCTCAAGTAGCACCACAGAACGCCAAGCCGGAGGCCTTCGCCTCACGACTCCGCTGATGACAAATCTCACCGGCATATTTTCTATTTATGCGGGTGAATACTGGCCAGGTCGCACGGCACTTCTGAGCGGTGTTGATATTTATTCTGAATATAAACCCTTCGGTCTGAATTTTTTAAAAAACCTGCGCTTTGCTTTCGGTCTGGCCAACGCCACCTTTGCCGAAGCACCGGGCGGTCAATTTGATCGCCGCGGTGACTTTATTGAATTCGTATCGAACCTTGTCGGCCCTGGCGAAACCCACCTCCGTTACGGCACATACATCGATGAAGACAACACTCTAGCCATCGAAAATCAAAGTGACACTCATGCTTTTGCGCTCGGATACCGCATGAGCGTTGATGTCATTCGGGTGCTGGCTGAATATGAATGGAATTTTGAAGAAATTGAACAAGACAATGATGTTTTTCGAATCATGGCTTCTCTTGATTTTTAAAATCTAACTAATGAACTCTGACCAAAGGGGCGCAACAAATGTTTAATTATCGACTTCGAACAGCACCAACATCAGTTAAAGTAATGGTGGCCGGTTACTTGCTCGCGCTGGGCTTAGCTTATATTTACGCCCTTGCTAATATTGCGCTCGTCATTGGTTGGACTCCGCGAGATATTGCGGTTCACTATTATGGGGCTGCAGAAGTTGTAAAAAGTGAACAAGCAGCACCCGTGGGTGAAGAGTCTTTTAGCCTGGATGAGATAGAAACTCAGCCCACAGAGCCCGTAATTGGTATTCGACCAAGTTTTAAAAATCTTGTGCAAGAAGGACACTTTCACCTATTTGGTATGACAAGTTTCTTTTTTGGGCTCACGGTATTTGGTCTTTTTACCGGAGTTAGAGAGCGTACTAAATGCATTCTTGTGGGGGCGCCCTACATAGCCGTGATCTTTGATAACTTGAGTTTTATGGCCACTCGATTTCTCGGCCCGCAATTTGCTTATCTAACAGCCATAGCCGGTGGATTTATGGGAATTTGCTTCGCAGCACTCTGGCTTGTAATTGGTTACGAAATTTTAAAAAAATAAAGGGAGCTTATGAAAAAATTTACAACTCTAGTGACAATAATTGTTTCTCTATCAACATCAGCAGCATCTGCCAGCGAATTGATTTCGCTGAAAGACTATTTAAAACAAGAACTATCTTCTTCGCCAAAAATGGCCAAAGAAGTTTTTAAAGTTGAGGGCGCAGACAAAGGCAAATTAGCCAAGCTCGCTCCCAGCGCACAAGATACCAGTTTTACTTTTTACTACGGTAAATCCGCAACAGGCGGCATTGAAAAGGCCTGCACTGTCGTGCCCCAAGAAGGCAAGGAAGGCCTGATCACAGTTGGCGTTTGTTATGACGTCAATGGTGTCGTAACAGCTGTGACAATTCTTACCTCTGAAGAAGAGCGGGGCAAAAAAATTACCGAACAATCTTTTTTAAAACAATTTAAAGGCAAAAAAGTCACCGATGCATTTCAACTCAACACTGATGTTGACGGCATTAGTGGCGCCACATGGTCATCAAAGGCCGTGGCTGAAGCACTACGCAAAACTTCTTTTGCATTTAAAACCTATGTCGGAGGAAAAAAGTGAAACAACTTTTAGCACTCACAATATTGTGTTTAGCTTTAGCTGGTTGCGGAAGCGATCAGCCTTTTAAGCGCGGGTCTCGTGACGGCGCAGGCGGCGGCTCAAATGGCGGCAGCAGCAAACCCGGCGACGGGGGCGCAAAACCCACTCCCAGCCTCAATAAAGAGTATTTTGAAACTGCGTTGCGCTCTGAATTTGAATCTGATTGCAAGCGTTGTCATGGTAACCCAGCTGCAAGCTTTGAAATGGCAGTGAAACTTGTTATCCCTGGGCATGCCGATCGAAGCCCACTTTATCTACTGGCAACGGGGAGCGGTCACAAAAAAGTTTGGCCGGTAGACTCAGCCAAGGCTGAAGCTCTGGCTTCATGGATCAATAACCCTGAAACAGCAGTAGAACCACCAGAAGAGCCGGTTGCACCAGTAGAACCACCAGCAGATACGCCAAGCGAACCAACTCCAGCA
>JAGRAK010000339.1 GCA_020434645.1 Bdellovibrionales bacterium
CTTTGAATTTCACCAAGGTGACATCGTTGGCGCGGGTCTGAAATACTCCGACGCAGAATTTGACTACAGTATGGCCAATGGAGTATTCGAAATTCTTGAAGATAAGCCATGCGAGAGTTTTATTAAAGAAATGTGCAGAACGACCAAATCGGGTGTTTTTGTTGAGGATCTTTTTGAGCAATTCCCGGGTGGCTATCCTCGTGATCACTTGCATGAGATGTTTGCAAAGCATGGTTTCCGTTTAGGCATGCGTCATGTCATTTTGTCAGAGCCATTTGATATTGATCGCGTCCGTGACCCTAAAAAGTTATGGCCAGTGATCAAAGTTCAAAATCTATGGCTTGAAAAAAAATAATTAGTAAGGAGAGCCGTTGCGTATAACAGTTGTTGGTTACGGTTCAATTGGTCAGCGTCATGCTCGACTCGCGATAGGGTCAGGGCATGACGTTTGTTTAGTGACAGCTCAGAATGTTGAAGGCTTTATGACGTTCAAAGATTTGCCGACAGCAATTCACGAATTTAGACCAAACACGGTGATAATAGCTAACGAAACTCATATTCATGCGAATACATTAAAAGAATTGCGAAGACTCGGTTTTTCTGACGCTGTTATGCTTGAAAAGCCCGTTGGCGTAAAATCAGAAGAATTTACGTCATTTAAAAATGACAATACATTTGTTGGCTATAATCTGCGATTTCATCCTGTAGTAAGTAAGATTAGAAGTGCAATCTCGGGGCAAAATATTATTTCAATTTCATTATATGTTGGTCAGAACCTAACAAAATGGCAACCAGAGCGAGACTACCGAATGAGTTATCGTGCGAAGAAAGAAACCGGTGGTGGCGTGCTGCGAGATTTAAGTCATGAAATTGATTTATTAATTTACTTGGTTGGCCCAATAAAAAGAGTTTCGGCGTTAGTGGGAAAAAAAAGTGGCCTAGAAATTCAAACTGAAGATTGTGCATGCGTGCTCGCCGAGTCAGTCGCCGGCACATTTGTAACTTTTGAGGTTAATTATATCGATCATACGTCAAACCGATACTTAAATGTGAATACAGATAGTGTTAGCGCGAGGGGCAACTTGATTAGCGGCGAATTGGTTCTCAACGGTGTCACAGAGAATTATCAATTGGATCGAGATACAACATATGCTTTGCAGCTAAAGTCACTTCTGTCAGATCAAAAAGGACTTTGTACTTTGGATGAGGGTTTGCAAACCTTAAGTATGATAGAAGCAATTGAGAAAAGTGCGAAAGAGGAATCGTGGATTCAGCTTTAAAGTCTAAGTCTATTCTTTGTACCATATGTGCTCGAGGTGGCTCGAAGGGAGTGCCAGGTAAAAATATTCGATCATTGCTCGGTAAGCCATTGATCGCACATACTATCGAGCAGGCGAAGGCAGCGGGCGTTTTTAAGTACGTAGCTGTTAGCAGCGAGAGCCATGAAATTTTGAAGGTGGCAAAAGAGTATGGTGCCGATATTTTAATTGAGCGACCACATGAATTGGCCACAGATACAGCGGCCAAGTTGCCGGTCATTCGTCATGCGTTAATCGAGTCTGAAAAACAAACAGGAGATAAATTTAATATCCACGTTGATTTAGACGTGACCTCTCCACTTCGATTACCATCGGACATTATTGATAGTGTTAAGTTATTAGTTGCTGATGATAATGTGACTAATGTTATCACGGGCACCCCGTCTCGGCGGTCTCCGTATTTTAACCTTGTCGAGCAGTCTGCGGATGGTTTTGTAAATCTGGCAAAAGCACCAGCTGTGCCTTTTGTGCGTCGGCAAGATGCTCCTAAAACATTTGATATGAATGCCTCAATCTATGTTTGGTGGCGAGAAGGTATCTTGTCTTGCGAAACCCTTTTTTCTGATCGTACCGCTATTTATGTTATGCCTGAAGATCGTTCAATAGATATTGATTCTGAATTGGATTGGAAAGTTGTAGAAATGCTTCTGACAGAAAGGCAAAAAGGATGAACCGTTCAAATCGTTTTTCGTTAGAGGGTAAGTCGGCAATCGTGACGGGTGGTTTGGGCATTCTAGGGCAGGTTTTTTGTCGAGGCCTTGCAGAGGCAGGCGCCAATGTTGCAATTGTGGATATTGCGGCTGGGGCAGAAGGTTTTGCCGAAGAGATATCGAAAGAATTTGGAGTGAAGACTTTAG
>JAGRAK010000033.1 GCA_020434645.1 Bdellovibrionales bacterium
AGTTTCCGTTGCATTTTCATATACCGCGCAAAATGGTTTCTGAAGGATATTTTCATATGACTATTCATTTCGTTCGCAAATTGGGGATGAAGGTTGAAGAAAATGGTAGCGAATTTTTTATCCCAGCAAATCAAAGAGTGCTTTCAACTGAATACGTTGCTGAAATGGATTTAAGCTCAGCCTTTGCTGTGGCGGCGCTAGCAACAGTGGGTGGCAGTGCTCGGCTTAAGAACTTTCCAATAAAGAGCACTCAGCCGGATTTAATTTTTATCAATATTTTAAATGACATGGGTGTCGACCAGGAGTGGAGTGGCCGAGATTTAGTAGTGAGAAAATCAGCACCGCTCAAGGGAGTGAAGGTGAATCTTGAAAGTTCTCCTGATTTGTTCCCGATTCTTGGAGTGCTTTGCGCACTGGCGAAAACTCCCAGTGAAATTACAGGTCTTGGGCACTTAAAGTACAAAGAGTCTTCAAGGCTGGTGAAAACAAAAGAATTACTTGAAATCATGGGAGCGCAAGTTCATGCGTCTGATGACTCAGTGACAATAACTCCTGTTGCGGAAATGCCAAGGTTTGATCAAACTGTTATTTTCGATGTTGATCAAGATCACCGTATGGCTATGGCAGCGACAGTAGCCAAGTGGGCGGGGTACCCGATACAATCGAATGATTTAAAAGTGGTGGAGAAGAGCTTTCCTGAATTTTTACTTATCGCGGGAGAAAACACATGATTTACGCCATTGTTGGCCATCGAGGGGTGGGTAAGACAAGCTTTCTGCAAAGGCTAAAAAATTATTTCGACGTAAGAATGCAGCCTTGTCATGTTCTTGATTTAGATTCAGAAATTGAACAACGCACAGGTCAAACAATACCTGAAATATTTAAAAATAATGGTGAGCCTTATTTTAGAAATTTAGAACGCACAATTTTTGCTCAAGTTTTAGAAGAGGTTTCAAATAATTCGGGTATAAAATTTATTGCATTGGGTGCTGGCTTTGATGGTGCCATACCTGGTGGGGTGCGTGTTCTTTGGCTGCGTCGCCCGACAGACCGTGCGGGTAGAATTTTTGTAGATCGCCCTCGACTCGATGGGGATATTGCTCCGCTTAAAGAGTTTATGAACCGTTATGATGCTCGTGATGAGCGATTTAGAAAAATATATCACAAAGAAATAATGCTAAGTGAGGGTTGGGATTTTGTAAATGATTTTGAACCCTATTTACTCGGATTGAAGCCTGCGAGTATGGGTGGCTGTGTCACCGTTTTGCCTGAATATGTGCAAAACCCGAGGCGGCTGGATTTATTTATTGAGGAGTTTTCAGTATTAGGAGTTCAGTATTTTGAGCTTCGAGATGATTTGTTGCCTGATGATGTGATTGCGCATGTGGCGAGTAAGATACCTGCAGAAAAAGTTCTAATTAGTTTTAGAAAACCAGAGAGATCGTCAAATCTTGTTGAACTCAGCAAAATGTATGCGGTGGATTGGGCATCTGAATTGGGTGAATCGCCATTTGATAAAACTGCGATTCTCTCTTTGCATGTTCGTAAACCTGATGAATCGGTAGATGAGGCTGCAGAGCGACTGCTTTCAAATAAAGCAGAGCACTATAAATTGGCGTTACCTGTAGAAGATTTTGTAGAGCTATGGTCAGGGCATCGTTTTTTTACAGAAGACCCAGAGCGACGTTCATTTTTACCCATGTCACGTCACGGGCGCTGGCAATGGTATCGTGCGTTTCACGGCAG
Organism: Bdellovibrionales bacterium; assembly: GCA_020434645.1. GTDB lineage: Bacteria > Bdellovibrionota > Bdellovibrionia > Bdellovibrionales > UBA1609 > RBG-16-40-8. The sequence continues at coordinate 1,747 of JAGRAK010000033.1, forward strand.
AAAAATGAAAGTGAACTTCGTGCGACGGGGTGAGGGGTCTTCACCCGATCAGCCACTTCTATTTGATTATTTACGAATGCCAAAGCGCGCGATTGGTTTTGCGGCTGTGTTGGGTGATCCTGTGGGGCATAGTCGAACACCCGCTGAACATTCTGAATTTTTTCGAGAGCGAGAGGTGGCCACTGTTGCCATTCAGATGAATGAATATGAATGCAACTCTCTTAATATGAGTGTGCTGCAGAGATTGGGGTTGGTGGCAGCGGCTGTGACATCCCCGCTTAAGAAGAAGATTATGGATGTGTGCACATATATTGACAAAAAAGCGCTCGATCTTTCAGCGGTGAATACTATTATTCAAACTCCTTCAGGCTGGAACGGCACAAATACAGACGTGAATGGCGTTGAAGCCATGTTTGCCGCTATTGAAATGCCTGAAGAAGTAGCGGTTTGGGGCGGAGGTGGCACGCGTTTGGTTCTTAAAAAAGTTCTGCCACACGCGCACTTCTTTTCAGCTCGTCGTGGTGAAGAAATTTGGGTTGAGAAGCAAACGCCTATGCAACCAGAGGTTGTGGTTTGGGCTTTAGGCCGTTCGCGAGTCGATACGTCGCAAATGCCGCCGGTTGAGTGGCGACCGAAATATGTTATGGATCTCAATTATTCAGAAGATTCGCCAGGTTTAGAATATGCTCTCGAAGTTGGCGCAAAATATATTTCAGGCAAAAGTTTATTTAGGGCTCAAGCTCGAATGCAAAGAGAGTATTGGACAAGATGAGTGCAAACAATTTTGGTCAGCATTTTCAAGTAACAAGTTTTGGCGAAAGCCATGGCTTAGCATTAGGCGCTATTATTGAGGGTTGTCCTGCAGGTGTTCGTTATGACGAGTCTATTTTAGCAGAACTTCTTTACCGTCGACGACCGGGCTTGTCTGCTGCAACATCAAGTCGACAAGAGACTGACAACCCCGAAATTTTAAGTGGTGTATTTGAAGGTCAAACTTTAGGTACGCCTATTTGTGTTTTGATTCGAAATCAAGATGCACGCTCAAGAGATTATGATGAAATCAAAAGTGAACCACGCGTGGGTCATGCAGATGATGTATGGGTCGATAAATTTGGTCATAGTGATCATCGTGGTGGGGGTCGATCTTCTGGTCGCGAGACTCTCTCTCGTGTCATCGGTGGTGCGTTTGCTAAAATGTTTTTAAATTCGGTGTGTCCTGATTTGGATGTGCATACGCATGCAAAACAAGTGGGCTCAATTGTTCATGACAAAGATGACTTTGATCCCCATGGGGAGTGGGGTCTTGAGGCCGAATTTTCGAGTGCGCTTCGTGAGTTCTTAACTCAGGCAAAAGTCGAGGGCCAAAGTTATGGCGGTATAGCTGAAGTTCATATTCGAAATGCTCCCAAAAATTTAGGGCAGCCTGTTTTTCATAAATTAAAATCTGATCTTGCTGCGGCCATGATGAGTATAGGCGCTGTGACGGGTTTTGATATGGGTGAAGGTTTTGATTCTGTTCATTTAAAGGGCACCGAATTTCACTCTGCCCACGACAGCAAGGTCTATGGTGGCATACGCGGCGGCATTTCTACGGGTGAGCCGATTTCACTTCGCGTGGCGTTTAAGCCGACATCATCAATTCTAGATATCGCTAAAAAAGGGCGTCATGACCCCTGTGTTATGCTTCGCGCGCTCCCAGTTTTAGAAGCTATGACATTTTTGGTTCTAGCCGATCATGTTTTATGGAGTCGTTTAGATCGGGTTTAAGCATAATTACGGGCAACTCTTGATGCGCAACCCCTATTTTATAGAATCTTTAACAGTGCATTTGTAAATAAAGCTCGCACCACCCATAAGAGAGGTGAATTCGGCTTTTACAAATTGTCCGCTGCCGCGTAAGACGTCACAAAACTCTTCACCTGATGGAAAGCGACCCGAAGAACTTTGCAAATATTCATAGGCCGAACGTTTGCCTGATACCCAGCCACCAAGGCGTGGGACGATATTTTTAAAATAAAAACGAATTGCTTTTTGTAGCATCGGGTTTTCAACTTCACCGGTTTCGAGAATCATGACTTTGCCACCGGGTTTTGTAATGCGAGCCATTTCAAAAATGGCAACATCAATATCTGCCACATTGCGAATGCCGTAGGCGATAGAGGCAATATCAAATTTGTCGTTCGGGTAATCAAGTGCCATGACATCGGCGAGTTCAAAGTCAACCTTGAGATTTTGTTTAGCTGCTTTTTGTGGCGCTACATCGAGCATTTCTTTGCAAAAGTCTGTTCCGATCACATGCCCAGTCTCGCCAACTGCTTTTTTAAATTCGATGGCTAGATCACCAGTACCGGTGGCGCAATCAAGTACCCATTGACCTTCACGAGCGTCACTCCAGTTCACAAGCTGTTTGCGCCACTGCCGGGCCATGCCGAGGGTGATGACATCATTGGCCTTGTCATAAGTTGTCGAAATAGAACCAAAAAGATTTTTTATGTATTCGGCGTCAGGCCCTGTTTTATTCGTAGTCGTGCTATTGGGCTGTTCACTCATTGTGGTTTTTCAATCTTTCGATCAAGTGCATTTAAGACACGTTCGAGTTTGATCATAAGTTCTTTAAACATTTCAGGTGTTAGAGCTTGAAAGCCATCAGACAATGCTTCGCTTGGTCGTGGGTGAACTTCAATAATCAAGCCGTCGGCTCCAGCTGCAGCTGCAGCAAGTGCAACGGGCGTAACAAGGGCGGTCGCGCCCGTTCCGTGGGAGGGGTCTGCAATAATCGGGAAGTTTGAATTTTGTTTTACAAACGCAATAGCATTTACATCAAAAGTATTTCGTGTGGCGGTTTCAAAAGTGCGAATACCTCGTTCGCAAAGGATCACGTTTGGGTTTCCGTGTTTCACAATGTATTCGGCAGAAAGAAGCCATTCACTTATGAGTCCTGAAAAACCACGCTTCAAAAGAACAGGTTTTTTGACATGGCCGAGTTCTTTTAGCAGCGCATAGTTATGCATATTGCGTGAGCCGACTTGAAAGACATCGACGAGTTCAGCCATGTCGCTGACTTGTCTCGGGTCAGTGATTTCAGAGATAAAAGGCATTGAGGTTCTTTTTTTCACTTCACGGGCGATGTCAAAGGCTTCGCGCCCCATTCCCTGAAAGGTTTCGGGGTTGGTGCGAAGTTTAAACATACCGCCGCGCAATATGGTGGCCCCATATTCTTTAACAATGTTAGCTGTTTCAGAAAATTGATCGAGAGATTCAATTGAACAAGGTCCCGCCATGACGACGAAATTAGAGCTTCCAATGGCAAAGTCACCCACCTGTACGGGCGACGTAGTATTTTTCATAGTGGATAGGCATACCTCAAAGTGCGTTACATCTCCATAATTTTTGGGTAAACAAGATCGATAATTAAGGGAGTTCAAGTGTCGGCTGATGCGGTGCGAAATTTAGATGAAAAGGTGATTGATAGTTTTTTAGGCAATGGATGCTTTATTGGGCTTGGTTTACAGAAGTGTTTGGTCGCTTGGGGGAATCCCAAACGACTTAAGAAGCCGAATATCGAAAAGCCTCAGTTCTACTTGCCGGATTTTTACTTAGAAGACAAAAGCCCGTGGGTTTCTTTTGAGCATGTGGCGGTGACTCATACAATAGCACTTGCCGATGCTCTGCAAAGCTTTTCTGAGCAACCGAAACTAGACCTGATTTTTCAAGAACCTGACTTTGCTCAGTTTGAAAATGTATTTGGTAAAATAAAATCGTCAATTCAAAATAGTGAAATCAAAAAGGCCGTTCCCGTCGTTTTTGCAAAAGCGAATGGCTCCATCACAAAGGCCATGCGTGCTCAGTATATTCAAAACCTGTTGCGCAGACAAAATAAGCAGACGCCATACGGCTATTTAACTCCGACTTCAGGGCTGCTTGGGGCTACACCTGAGATATTATTTTCTTATGACAATAAAAATTTAAGGCTCGAAACTATGGCACTTGCCGGGACTCGCCGTTCTGATCAAGAGAAGGTCAACTCTCTTTCTGAAGACGAAAAAGAAATGTACGAGCATCAACTGGTTGTGCAAGGGCTGAAAGAAAAATTAAAGGAGTTGGGCGATCTCGAGATTTCTCCGACTTATGTTTGGGATTTAGGCATGATCTCACATTTGCGTACAGATATTTCTATCGAGCTCAGTGGCCAACCAATTTCGTCTGCTTTATTTGTTGAAATGTGTGAACGTTTGCATCCGACAGCGGCGCTTGGCGTGGCTCCGCAATCTGCAGACTGGCGTTACTTAAAATCGTGTGAGGGTACACTAGATCGCGCAAGATTCGGTGCTCCATTCGGGGTGCTGAATCCTATGGGTAAATCTCTTGCTCTGGTGGCTATCCGAAACATTCAGTTTAACGAAAACGGCATTGTCAGTTTGGGGTCTGGTTGCGGTATCGTTGAATCGAGTGAACTTCAAAGTGAATGGCAAGAGCTTGCGCTTAAGCGACAAACAGTTCGTGAGATGATGGGTTTATGAACGTAGAACTGGCCACTCAAATTTTAAAATTATTATCTCAGTCTGGAGTGGCTGATTATATCGTTTGCGCAGGAGCTCGAAATGCTCCTTTTGTTAAATTGTTGGGTCAGTCCACTGGCGCTCGAGTGAGTCATTTTTTTGATGAACGGGCTGCTGGTTTTTTTGCGCTCGGCCGTGCTCGGCGCGACGGGCGACCAGTTGCGGTCATCACAACTTCAGGAACAGCCGTTGCTGAACTTTTACCGAGCGCGATTGAAGCTTTTTACACGGGTGTTCCGCTCGTGTTTGTAACGGCCGATCGCCCTGCAGACTTTAGAGGCTCAGCAGCCCCTCAGGCCATTGAACAAGTTGGTATTTATTCACACTACACCAAAATGAGCTTTGATATTTGTGAGTTAGATCAAGTCACGAAAATTCAATTGGCTGCAGATGGGATGACCCATATCAACATTTGTTTTTCTGAGCCGCTTATTGATAATGAAGTGTCGTCACTTGATTTGTCGCCTCCAAATTGGGGTCTAAAAATATCATCTGCAAATAGTGCTGTTGAACTTGAAAAAACTGACAAAAATTTTAAAAAGTTGAAAGAGCAGATTCAAAAGTTGAGTAAACCACTGGTTGTGCTCGGTGCAATTCCGTCTTCATATCGAAGTGCAATCTTTGAGCAACTGCAGACTATGCAAGCGCCAATCTATGCTGAAGCTTTATCGGGGCTGAGGGAAGCACCTGAGCTTGCGGCATTTACAATTCGATGTGGTTCAGACCTTTTAACTCCAGTTGAGTTTAGTCAGAACTTTGATTCAGTTATTCGCATCGGCTCTGTGCCGACTCTACGTCTATGGCGTGATCTTGAAATGAGTTTGCAGTCGACACCTGTAATTTCAGTGTGTGATTTGCCATTTTCTGGTTTGGCAAGAGGTTTGAATACTCTAGTTACATTTGAACAGTGGCTTCAGAATTCGAAAGACTTGAAGTTTTCGCACGGGGAAAATATTTTGAATCGCGCGCAAACAATTGCAGCTCAAAAAGAACAGCTATTAGTTGATCACCCAACCGCAGAGCCGTCATTTTTTAAATGGTTGTCTGCCGAGATCCCTCAAAACTCTCAAGTTTTTTTAGGTAATAGTTTGCCCATACGAGAGTGGGATTTCGCCGCAACTACTCACAATAAAAACTTTAAGATTCTTGCGAACCGAGGCGCCAATGGAATTGATGGTTTAATCTCAACTTTTCTGGGTTCAGCAAAATCTGAAGTCGAAAACTGGATTATTCTCGGTGACCTCAGTGCGCTTTATGATCTCAATGCGTTAGTAGGAGCATCTCTAGCTGAGGGTCATAATTTGCGTGTTGTTGTAGTGAATAATGGCGGCGGACAAATTTTTAAAAAAATGTTTCAAGATAAAAATTTTATTAATGCGCACGAAATTGAGTTTTCAAAATGGGCTGAAATGTTCAGCTGGGATTATGTGAAGGTCATCAAGCCCGAAACACTGCAGTTAAAGCCGAGGCCAACTGTTATTGAGTTATGCCCGAGTGCCGCGACTACTGAGCTGTTTTGGGCTAGGTATGAGGAGCTATTTCGATGACTAGAATAGTTTGTCTGCATGGTTTTTTAGGAAAGCCAAGTGATTGGCAGCCTGTTGTTGAGGCCTTTCATCGAATGGCTCCTGATGTACAAATCGATGTTGTTGATATTTTTTCTACTAAACAAAACTTAAAATTTAAGACCATGGCCGATTGGGCTAAGAAGTTTAATGACGACCAAAAGTCGAAGCATGTGGAGCGCAATATCTTAGTCGGCTACTCAATGGGGGGTCGCTTAGCTTTGCAGGCCGCAATAGATAAGCCCGGTCTTTGGGACGAAGTTATACTGATATCATCGCATCCGGGGTTGATTGATCATGATGTGAAGGCTAAGCGCCTCGCTTCAGATAAAGAGTGGGCTGATAAGTTTTTAAATATTTCTTGGTCTGATGTTGTGAGTCTTTGGAATGATCAACCCGTATTTGCTGGCAGTGAAGAGCCTGAGCGTAAAGAAGGTGACTTTAATAAAGAGCTTGTGGCGATGTCCTTAGTGAATTGGTCATTGGCGACCCAAGAGTTTTTGGGTGAAGAGATTCGCCAGTTAAGCCCAAAACTTCATTGGTATGCCGGAGAAAAAGATTTAAAGTATCGCGAGTTGTTTCAGGCCTTACAAAGCGATGGCTTTATCACTGATTTTCACATTATTCGCGGGGCAGGGCATAGGGTGATTTTTGACAAACCCTATGATTTTGCCCATCAGCTTGTTCACGATCTCAAATTGTAGTAACTAAGGCCGTCAATAGCCAAATATATAACTGGAGGAAAAGTCATGCTCCCAAAAGAAAATTGGATCAAAATTAAAGAGTACACAGACATTCGTTTGGAGCGGACTGAAGACGGTGTGGCTAAGGTCACCATCAACAGACCAGAAGTGCATAATGCATTTCGTCCGCAAACTGTAATGGAATTAAAAGACGCTTTTGAAATTTGTCGTGAAGATTCAAGCCTAGGCGTTGTGATCTTAACGGGTGAGGGCGATCAGGCATTTTGTTCGGGTGGAGACCAGAAGGTCCGTGGACATGCCGGTTATGTGGGTTCAGACGGTGTGCCTCGCTTAAATGTTCTCGATTTACAAAAAATGATTCGTTACATGCCAAAACCTGTTATCGCTATGGTGGCTGGTTATGCTATTGGCGGAGGTCATGTTTTGCATGTTGTTTGCGATCTCACCATTTGCGCCGATAACGCAAAATTTGGTCAGACCGGTCCTAAGGTGGGCAGTTTTGATGGTGGTCTTGGCTCAAGTTACTTGGCTCGCATTGTGGGTCAGAAAAAAGCTCGAGAGATTTGGTTCTTGTGTCGTCAATATGGTGCCGATGAAGCTTTGCAAATGGGCCTTGTTAATAAAGTGGTGCCAGTAAGTGAACTTGAGCATGAAACTTTAAAATGGTCACGAGAGATGCTTGCGCATTCTCCGCTGGCTATTCGTTGCTTAAAGTCGGCTCTCAATGCTGATTGTGACGGTCAGATGGGTCTTCAAGATTTGGCCGGTAATGCGACGCTACTTTATTATATGTCTGAAGAGGCAAAAGAAGGCAAAAACGCTTTTGTCGAAAAACGTAAACCTGAATTTTCAAAATTTCCTCGTCTACCTTAAAAATGTTGGGGGTGGGGTTGTGATTCGGTGGTTACTGGCCGCGCGACCGAAAACATTGACTGCGGCGATTGTTCCAATTGTGGCGGCGACGGCGCTTGTTCGAGCCAATGGTTACGCGATTCATTGGTGGGTGACGGGGCTTTGTTTATTTTCAGCTCTGTGTATTCAGGTGGCCACAAATTTTATCAATGATGCCATTGATTTTGATAAAGGTGCTGACACCGCTGAACGAATTGGCCCCACCCGGGTGACTCAATCTGGATTAATTACCCAAAAGACTTTGTATCGTGTTTCGGCTGTCTTGTTGTTGCTTGCATTTTTTGCGGGTGTTCCGCTTGTCTATCTTGGCGGCTGGCCAATTGTGATTGTGGGAGTATTGTCATTATTGATGGCGTATTCATATACAGGTGGGCCAATGCCTTTGGCATATCTCGGCCTTGGCGACTTATTCGTGGTGATTTTTTTTGGTCTTATTGCCGTCGGTGGAGTTTATTTTATACAAACAGGTCATTATTCAACTTCAGCCTTGGTTTTAGGGCTACAGATTGGCTTTTTATCGACAGTATTGATAGCAATCAATAATTTGAGAGATGTTCACCAAGACGTAAAGGCCAATAAAAAAACTTTGGCTGTGCGATTTGGGATCTTGTTTGTGCGAACTGAAATTGTACTACTCATTATGGTGAGTTTTCTTTTGCAGGTTTATTGGCTTCGCGAGGGATCTCTTCGTGCAGCGTTATTACCGCTTATTTTTCTACCATTTGCGATTCGATTATTGCGCCAAATCGCAAAGAATGACCCCTCGCCAATATATAATAGGTATCTAGCCCAGTCGGCGCTGTTACATGTTGGATTTGGGCTCGTTCTTTCGGTAGGATTATACTTGAAATGAAGATTTGGTTTTCGACATATCAGCTTTATCCTAAAACCGCACTGAACAGCCGTGTTAAGGTGAAGTATCGTAAGGGTGCGCTCCTGCGCATACGATTTCCTGATGAATCTGTAGGCTATGCCGATCTGTGCCCATTTTCAGAAATGGGTGATCGGCCTCTTGATTTTGAACTTCGCCACATTGCGCTTTCTAAGCCGACAGACTTAGGGGCAAGATCTCTTTATTATGCTCAAAAAGATGCGGAGGCTCGCAAGCGAGGCATTCGTTTGTATGATTCGACCATCAGGATAAAAAATCATTTTCTTATTCCAGATATTTTAGGATTTGATCTTGAGCGTGTGGCGAAAATCGAAGCCGACGGATACACCGAGTTTAAAATAAAAATGGGGCGTGATTTAGTCGCTGAAACTGCGAAAGTTGAGCATCTATCAAATCGCATATCACCTGGGACTCGCCTGCGTCTCGATTTTAATTGCTCGATGAATCGTGAGCGTTTTGTTGAATGGTTTGAAAAAAACCAAAAGTGGCTTCGTTCAGTATTAGAGTTTATTGAAGATCCTTTCACTTATGAGTCTAAAGATTGGCGTGAAATATCAAACAAATATAATATAACTTTTGCTCTCGACCGTGCGGCTGATCCAATAGTCACCGAGGCCGCAGGGGCTGGAGTTATTGTGATTAAGCCAGCAGTTCAAGATCCTGAAATCATCGTACAAAGGTTTATCGACACAGATAAAAAGTTTGTATTTACTCATCATATGGATTTTCCGCTAGGGCAAATGTCTGCATTTTATGCGGCACAATCACTTTTTAATGGCATTCAAAATCAGATGTTAACATGTGGGCTTCAGCATCATGATATTTATGAGGGTTTTACTTTTCAAAATGCTATCACTGCCGATGGCCCTTATATACTGCCACCTGATGGAGTGGGGCTTGGGTTTGATAAGCTTCTCGAATCGCAGACATGGACGGTCTTAAAATAATTTTTTGTGGTGAAGTGTAAATGAGTAATGGTCAGTTTATCGATTGGGGATCGAGTGATACACACTTGATATTGAATCCTAAGTTGCCTATTGAGCAGAAGCAAACCCCTAATTCTGCAGCGTTGCCTTATTTACCGGGACATTTATGGTTAGCCTCATCGGGAGTAAGTGCCGATTCTGGTAAAAATTTAAAATTGTATGGACTGAATAT
>JAGRAK010000340.1 GCA_020434645.1 Bdellovibrionales bacterium
CTAGATTTATTTCGTTCACAATTTGTGTAAGTTCACTCGGGGTCACCTCGGGTTCAGATTCAGTTCTGTTGGCATTGAGCTCACTTAACCAATCTGGGAATAACCGGAGCTGGCCAATCAGCTCACCAAGTCTTGTGCTATTAAATATTTGCACTGCACTGGAGCTTAAGCCAGAAAAGAGCTGAGGTAGTTCTTCTGCGATTACACCACGAAGAAGTTTTTCTTTTCTAATTTCGATGTCATCTTTTGATAGATTTTCAAATTCAGTAGCACTTGTTTGTAGACAAACATTTGTATCTTCATGAATGCTCAATTTCTCATTTGCCCGACCAAGCAGAGCTTGATTGATTTTAATTTTACCGATCAATATTTTATTTAACCCGCAGCGAACAGTGTCGAGATAGGCACTTTTGTTTTGACGCGTAATGGGTGATTGAGCAGCGCCGCGAACAAGAGCGCGAAATACATTTTCACCGCTGAATGTAAGAGAGTAAAAATGACTTGAATTTGCTCCATTTTGGATTTGGGCATCTAGACCTGCTGGCAGATTTAACCCTAGCGGATAAATATTTTCGAAGGCTTCTTGAGGCACAGGTAGACTGTATCGGCTCTTAAGTGCACTCATATTCGCTTGCGCGGGAGCTTGTAGAATCTCAAGAAACATTAGACGGTCGGCGATCTGAAAATAGGCTTCAATCAGAACTTGGCCTGCCATTCTGTGAGTGGTGGGAATTTGATTTAGAAGGTTTAAAACCTCTGTTTGTACGGCCATTAATTCATTTTTATAAGAGGTGGCGGAGAGTAGTTTTTCTTCGCCTTTTGTGGGAGTTAAAACAAGTGTGCGTTCTTTTAATCGCGCGACATATTGGCCAAGTGCTTTTAGTTTACCCGCAAGTTTTGCGTAGTCATTTTGAAGATCCGCAGGCAGCTCGAGAAGCTCCGTATTGATTTGGATTTGACCATCAATATCAGCATGGCAAAATTGGGCATAGCTCTGTCTAGAACTTAGTGAGATCAGTAGGCCTAAAGCCAATATATAAGTTTTAAGCGATATCTTAGACATGCGTCTCCTCTACATAGATAGGGGAGCAAGATATGTGCCCTTGTATGAGGGTATAAGTTAACGTGATTGGTGTAGGGAAAATTAATAGTGCTACAAAATTTCAGCCAAAAAAAACGCAAAAGCCGTTACAGCTTTTGCGTTATTATGAGTCCGAATGAAAATTAAAAATTAAAGAGCGCGAGCAGCGTTAAATGCTGAAGCCGTTCCAAGGTTACCGCTGATCATATCGCAGCCTTCTGAAACTGTACCTTCAAGACGATCAAGAGCAGACTTTGTGTCAAGACCAAGATCTCGAGCAAGTACTTCTGCGCCAGCTTTTAAAATTATTGCTCGCTGACTGTCAGTGGCAAGATCTTTTACATCAACTTTGCCATCGCCAGTAACGTCGTTCGCGCCAAGGTTTGTGAACGCTTGGTTTTGAGCCGCAATGATTTTTTGAGCGCGTAATTGAACGCTTGCATCATCTTTAAATTTATCTAAGCAACTTGTGCTGCTAAGTCCACGAGCTTTAGCTTCGGCGATAACACCAAGCTGAGCTGAGCTCATACCAGATATTGTGCAAGAAGAACCTAGCTTATCAGCAACTGAAGCTTTTGCGGCTTGAGTTAAGATGTTGCCAGAAGTCGCGGCACCAGCTGCAGTTGCAGTTTTTGCACCTACATTAGGGCGAGCTGTTACTTCAGCTCCAAGTTTTTCGTTACCAAGCTTTGAGCCACTCGTTTTCACTCGAGTCTCAGGCTTAACTTTAACTTCTACTTTTGGAGCGGCAAATGCCACTGTTGCACCTAAGCAGAGTACTGCAGTTGTTGTGAGTAATTTTTTCATTCGGTAATTCCTTTCTTACACTGTTTGACGCGAAGTATAACACAAATTTCGCATCGCACAATAGTTTTGTTACAAAATTAAATAAACCTAAAACAATAGCAATATCAATAAGTTATGATGCATCCCCGCACTCATATGGGAAAACGTCAGCCGAACTGAAATTACCAACTCCTGAATCCTAATGCAAACCAGCGGCCATAGTGAGGTGGGCTTAGTTTATATCTGAGGGGCTGAGCTTGTGACAATTTGCCTTCGAAAATGCCGTAATTT
>JAGRAK010000341.1 GCA_020434645.1 Bdellovibrionales bacterium
TGTGGGGTATTTTTTGCCGTTTTAGGTTTGGGGGCGATACTTTGGCCATCCCCTCTTTTGGTAAAAGGCAATTTGCTCCAAATCCCTGACTTGATACTTTACGATGGTTTTTTTCAATTTTGGTTACCTTGGGTGAGCCAGTCTCCTAAGGGAACATTTTATATATTTCTACTTTCTTTTATTTTTCTGATTTTGTCTCCAATATGGCTTAAGCCTTCAAAGAAAAATCAGCCGGGTAAGGCTTATAATGATCCGAAGCTGTGTCAGGGTTGTACGCAATGCGTACAGGATTGCCCTTATGAGGCCATCAGTATGATCCCGCGCCCAGAGGGTGAAGGATCACCCCTTGTGGCTTACACCAGTGATAATTTATGTGTGAGCTGTGGGCTATGCGGAGCTTCTTGCGACCCTTTTACTATGGGTATGGATGGTCGCAGAGGGATAGACTTGCTTCGCACAGCACGAGAGCTAGTGAGGCAGCTAAAGGAGCAGGGGACTCGACCTGAAGATCAATACGCAGTGATTGGTTGTATGAATCAAGCGGCGGTTATGAAGCGACTTGAGAATTGGTCTGAGATTAAAAAAAATGTCCAAATTATATCGCTAGAATGTGCGGGCTCAGCTCATCCGGCTGCTATTGAATTTTTGAGTCGTGCTTTTAAACATGTAATTATATCGGCCTGTCCTGAGCGAAATTGTGAAAATAAAGATGGCTTTATGCTTCTAAATGAAAGACTAACAGGAAAGCGTGAACCAACATTTACAAAATATTTTGATCCTAAAAAAATGTCACTTGTCGCAGCAGGAGATGGTGAAGAAAATAGAATTTTTGAAACAATTGAGCGTTTGCATACTGAAGGTAAGACCGAAGGTCTGTTGCAAAAAACATCTAAGCTGACTCAATATCTAAAGCCTGTTCGTGCAGTGTTGGGTGGCTTAGCCATTGTTTACTTTATATTTAATGTCAGCCATTTATCTATGAAGTCTGATATGCAGTCTGCAATTTTACGTTTGAGCTGGAGACTGACAGGCCAGTTTATTCAAACCTGCCAAACTCGAACGCAAGAAGAATTGATGAAACTTCCAGCTCATATGAGAACTCCGGAGCTTTGTGAGAGAAAGCCAGTTAGTTTTAAATTGTTACTTTATGTAGATAATGAATTAATAATTGATAAGATTGTGCAGCCAGGAGGCTTTCGTCATGATCGGCCAATTTATGTTGAACATGACATCGATTTGCCAGCAGGCCTACATCAAGTGAAGGTGAGTTTTCTACCCATCGAGAAAGAAGCCACTGAAGCCACTAGACTTGAGCTGTCATCTGACATAATGATACCTAAACGTGAGATTGCCTTGATATATATAGAGCCAGATAAAAAAGAACTTTCAATCAAGACATCTGAGGCCAAGTGAAGAAATGTTTAAAGAGTTTATTTTTAATAAATAATAAGACTTTAGGCATTCTATGGTTGCTTTTTGCTAGCAGCGCACTTTTGTTAAGTGGCGTTCTGGCTTTAGTGATCACCTTAGCGAAAGTGCCCGGCATTAAAGAGTTGGTGCAAGATTTAGATTGGATACGTTGGTGTTTAACTATTCATGTGAATTTGGCCACCTTGGTTTGGTTCACAGCTATTCCAGCAGGCCTTGTTAATTTTTTAGCTTTTCATAATGCTCCTAAAAACTCTGCAGCACGCCCCTTGCAAATTTTCGGGTTTTTAACTTCTTGTGTCGGGGTGTTATTATTTATCAGCGCGTGGCCATCTCCAGATAGAGAAGTTTTGATGGCTAATTATGTTCCCGTGGTGCTCCACTGGCAGTTTTTCATAGGGCTTGGTCTTTATTCTCTTGGCCTGGCTATGAATTACATGAGTTTACGTGTGCTGCGACCTGAACACAGGGAGACTTATCTTGAAATCCCAGGTCTATCAGAATCTGGATTTGGGCTTTGGGTGGGAGTGATCTTTTATTTTGCAGCACTAGTGACAACTGCCGTGGGTTATTTTGAGCTAGAGGGGGCGCGGGCCGCATTTACTCTGGAGTATTTTGAGGCTCTGATGTGGGGTGGTGGGCATCTTATGCAGCACTCGACTAGTGTTTTTGGTTTGGTTGCCTGGGTTCTTGTTTTATCTGCTATTATG
>JAGRAK010000342.1 GCA_020434645.1 Bdellovibrionales bacterium
TACTAAATAAATTTCAGTGTAGAGCTCTGTGGCTAAGGTCCAATTATAAAAAAAATATCTCTCGTATGATTTTTTCTCTATAACTAAAAATATGACGAACATCTTTTTTAACGAGAGCTAAGCCAAAGAGGCGCCCGATGCAGCCCAAAGGGAGCTTATAATGCACGCGATCTTTCATTAAAGTGCCACCAGCAAGAGGTTCAAAAGTATGAGTGTGATGCCAGCGGCTGTACGGACCTTTAAGTTGATTGTCGACAAAGGCTTTGGGGGGAGCCCACTGAATGATTTCAGTGCGCCACTGTATAGGGATGCCATGTACTTTTAATTTATAGTCAATGAGTGAGCCTTGGACAATTTCTGACGTCGACATTTTTTCAACAACAAAGCCCATTTCAGGAGGAGTGATCTTTTGCAAATTTCTAGCATCAGAAAAAAAACGAAAAACTTCATCAGGTGAGCGTGGCAACCAGGCTGACGATTCAAAATACTCGTAGATCTCGTGATTCTGCGCTTCGTAATCGTAAATATCTTTTAAAGCTTCGCGTAGATATGAAAATAAAAATTTAAAGTTGTTTTGCAGTAATTTTTCAGGGCGTACATTTTGACTATCAAGAGCCAGTGCTGACATTTCGCCCAAACTTAACTTAAGGGCAATTGCCGGAGCTGGTAGTTGCATAGGTTTTCGCATGAGTTCAGAAAGAACTGAACTAAAAGAAGCGTTTGTGACAGGCTCTGGTGAGACCAAGTTGACAGCCCCAGTTACTGACGGATTTTCTAAGCAAAAAAGGACGGCGCGAACCCAATCTTGAATATGTATCCAGCTCAGGTGTTGCTCACCATAGCCGACAGGTCCGCCCACATGCATTTTAAACAATGGCTCAAGCTCACCTATAATTCCGCCGTTTCGGCCGAGCACAACACCGGTGCGCAGGAGTACAGTGCGCAGATTTTCTCGTTTCAAAGCCAGGGCGGCTTGCTCCCAATCACGGCAAACTTCGGCTAAGAACCCGGCTCCAACATGTGAGGACTCTGTTAAGACTTCGGTTTTACGATCGCCATAAAAGCCAATGGCAGAGGCTGATAAAAAAGTGTGTAACTTTGTGGAGCTGCGCAAAATATCTACAAGATCTGTAGTAAGTTGAATTCTAGAGTTTCTAATTCTTTGCTTTTTGGCGTTGTTCCAACGGCCGCTGGCCAGCGACTCTCCGGCTAAGTTAATAACGGCATCACATCCGAGAATGGCTTTTTCGTTGGCCTCACTTCTTGGTGGCCAAGACATGATCTGGCAAGGATTAGGCTCTATTTCAGCCGATGATTTGCGGGTGACGAGTAGAACTTGGTGCCCCCGCCTCAGGAGCTCTTCAATTAGTGGTGTTCCTAGAAAGCCTGTCCCGCCCGTAACCAGTATTTTCATAATTAACGAGTGTCGCTGAGATGCAGAATAAAGGCAAACACGCTGCTTCAAATCATTTTCTATTTGAAACCTAGCCTTAAGTCGGTAACAGTATGCAAATAATACATGATTAAATTCATAAAATGATAGCTCGTGAAACCCATCACTTAGGAGTAGTTTATGAGATCAAAAGGGATTGCTGCGTTTTTAGCCCTGATGTTTTTTTCAACGGTGTCGATTGCAGTGCCTCGGTACTCTCCGGCAAGACCTGACCCAATGGCTACTCCGGGGGAGTTGTGCCATAGAAAAGACCCTGATTTTATAGAATACCGATATAAAGAGAGAATTCCTTATTGTGTGCGCAATGTCTCTTCAGAACTAAAAGCTGATATATACGATTATTATAAGGTGCCCCAAGAAAAGCGCCGGTTTTATACAATTGACCATTTTATCCCCCTTTCAATAGGTGGGAGCAACCATGCTGAGAACCTGTGGCCTGAACATCGAAAAATAAAAGAGCTTAGAATCAATTTAGAAAATGAAGTTTATGATGATGTGAAGAGTGGGCGGATGACCCAAGATGAAGCGGTCGCCAAAATAATAAAGGCGAAAATGAATCCGCCTTTACCGTATGCTCAAGAATATTTTAGATATCGGCACTGATAAAATCAGCGCCGATAAATCTAAGATCAGTAGATCTTAGTAACGACCGCCGCCGCCGCGACCGCCACCGAAGCC
>JAGRAK010000343.1 GCA_020434645.1 Bdellovibrionales bacterium
TACAATCTAGATCTAACCGACACAGATCTGTGCCCTAACTTTATGTTGCACGAAACCATTCATCTTTTCGTTAATGATTTTTACGGAGGCCACTGCCCATCTTATGCAGAGGCAGATAGTCCCAATATGTTAACCGCACGTCTATTGTCTGGAGAGGCTTGTGCCGGTCCTCTCGAGTTTTTTGTAGCCAATGAAATACCTGGAGTAGAATTTGCCAGCATCGGTCGGTACAACAATTACTGGCGCTCTGATCTGCATGCACATTCTTTGTTTTTGCGACTCAGTCAACATTGCAGTAAAGAGTATGTATTTAAGTTTTTATTTTATTCGTACTTATTTATTAATTATTATTTCGAAGATATTTCTTTGGCAAAAAAAATAAGACCAAAAATTCTTGATCATCTCACTCCGCCTGAAAATGCAAAATCAGTGGAGTTGTTATATAAGCTGTCAGACAAATTATTTATTCTTAACCCCACTTTTATTAAAAGGGCATGTAGGGATTATATTCATTTTATCGGTGGCCCGAGTTCTTTATCTGAGGCCTATGCTTTTGACCTCGAAAAATTGGCGTTTGATGAAGATTACTTCGCCCCGCTTCTTGAGCACGTCGCGGCCTTTATATTTAAAAATCCTAAAATGCGGAGGCCTGACTCGAAGTTAAGGTCGCAGAGTCATCGTCGACATAGGCAAACTGATCGTGGGTTGGGGAGGGTGATAAGATGAATGAGCAGCAGGCCTTACGGGCTATAGAGCTGGACAGACATTTTATTGGAGATGATGAGATTGGGCTTCAAGATGGGATGAGAATTTATAAATCCCCACGAATGAAGTTGAGTCATCCAGCAGTGATAAGGGATTTGTTCTCTGATGAAATAAAGCATTTTATTAGATCGTACACAGCGGCACAGGTGAAGATTAAGTATGGGCGGCCGTATGATGATCATCTGTTTAAAAGATATTGCGTACATAATGCCTCTTTTTTTGTAGACCTACATAAGGGACTGGTTGATCGAGCGAGTGAAATTTTCGGCGAGAAAGTTAAAAAGTCGTACTGTTTATTGAGTATGTATAGAGACAAGGGAGTATGCCCATTGCACACAGATAGAATTCAGTGTGTGTATACGCTTGACTATTGTATTTCACAGGGTGAGCCGTGGGACATCTATGTTGACGATAAACCGTATCAGCTACAAGAGGGTGAAGCCTTGGCATTTTCTGGAACGGCGAGCCCACATTATAGGAGTCCAATTAAGGAAGGGAATTTTTGTAATTTGGTGTACTTCCATTTTGTGCCAGAGCGATTGACGTGTAGTTTAGATTAAGTTTCACCCTTGATTGCAAATCTTGTCCGCGACCGCAAGAAAGCGTAGGGGGTCTGCGGAAACACCCTTCCAAACGATCTCCCAGTGAAGATGAGGGGCTTCAACGCGACCGGTAGCTCCGGAGAGGCCGAGTGTCTGACCCTTAGAAATCTTGTCACCTTTTGTAACTTGAATATCGCTTAAATGCATATAGCGTGAAAAGACGCCTCCGCCATGATCAACAATAACCATATTGCCCGGTACCACCATGTGATCGGCAAAGGCGACGACGCCGGCGCTGGCCGCCGGAATGGGTGTTCCTGTCCACGCTCGTAAATCAAGACCCGAGTGATAATACTGTCGTCCGTCGGGTAAAAAGCGCGGGGAGGCGAATCTCGAAACTATTTTGGAGCGAAGTGGGCGCTGCCAACATTCTGTCAGTATTTCTCCATTTTCTTGAGTGAGGATCTCTTTCATCATCTTCGTGTCATTTTCTCTCGACTCATCATCGTGCGCCGAGAGTTTTTTGAGAACGTCTGCCGGCAGTCGCAGCGTAGATGGTTTTTTGCCAATTTGCAGCTTCACCGCAAATTGATGAATAAATATTTTTTGCCTTGGCTCTTGAAACGCATGTCCAGACTGAATAGGGTACTCACCAAGTAGATATGACGATAGCCCCACCTTGTGACTGACAACTCCGAAAGCATAGCGGTCTTTAATTTTGCTAAAAGGCTTGTGATCAATGTGCAGTTGCGACACGCCTTTCGGCCAGTTAAAAAGAAGCGTTTCACCAGGATAAGCCTCAAGACTTAAGTTGAGCG
>JAGRAK010000344.1 GCA_020434645.1 Bdellovibrionales bacterium
ATTCGTGAAGACGGGCAAGACTTAGTTTGGGTGCGAGGCTTTACTGGGGGGACGGCACTGAGCTCTATGGCTCGTTTTGCTTATTTTCATAGTGATCTGAGGATAAAACTACAGGCAGTCGCGGCAAAAGAATCTCAATTATTCTCTCCATCGGCAGACATTGCTGTGCGTGTGCAGGGTGGTGGGCAAGGTATGAATCGGCGTCCGCAGCTGTTTAAACATGAAATTTCTTATAACGATTCATGCTTTCAGAAAAAAAATAAGCCTCTTCCGCTCCAAGATTTATTGGTTTTGTGTCAATCATTTGGATTTTTAGTATATTCAAAAACTCTGAAAAAATTTATTCGGCCGGTAGCTGCCTCTGCCATAGATTTTGTACATTCGCCCTTTGCTAGTATTAAATTTTTAATTTTAATCGGTATGCAAAATTGGCTCCCGTCGATGCAGTGGATGTGGGCTGATTTAAATGGATATCACTTCCCGAGAGTTCAGTTTAAAAATTTTATTTTATCTGCTGAGCTTTGGCTTGTGCCCAAAAATGAACTTAAAGATATTTTGCAAAATAATGAAAATCCATACCCATTATTAAAAGAAAAGTGGGGGTTGCCAGAGTGGGTTTGTATGACTGACCATGATAGAGACTTCCCCATAATGCTGAACTCTAAAGTCGGAGTGGCCATGCTTCTCAGTCAAATGCCGAAAGAAGAGCGAGTTGTATTCATTGAGCATTTTTTAGATTCAGGTGTACGGCTCGGAGCCCATAGCTACGCTTCTGAAGCTGTTATCCCCTTTTATGAAGAGGGGATAAATAATTTAACAGCCAGCACGGCTGGCGTGGATATGCCCCAGGGGGATTTTCGTCGCAGTCAGGGGTTGTCGTCTAATTGGCTCTATTTTTCATTATTTTGTCCAGAGGCTGCGCATGATCAGGTGCTGATGAAGCTTCAGCGTGAAATTCTAACGCATTTAAAAAAATATAAAATTTTGCATTGGCATTTTGTTCGTTTTGATTACCCAGTTGACCATGTGCGCGTTCGATTTTATTGCGGAAAGGGAGCCAAAGGTCGTTTAAAAGCACTCGGTTGGATGTCTCAGGTTTTTGATAAGTGGGTGGCGCAGGGATGGCTACAAGACGTGAAGCAAGAAACCTATCACAGAGAGGTTGAAACTTATGGTGGATTAAAAGGTGTTGAGTTATTTGAGAAGTTGTCATGGGTCGACTCTCGAATGACACTCGATTTTCTGAATTGGAGCGCAAAAAAGCGTCATGTTGTCAGAGATAACCTTGGTGGCTGGCCTTCATTTTCTCATATTGAATTTGCATTTATCAAAACTCATTTGTGGTTTGAAATTATGGGATTAGAAATAGTAGATCGCGAAATACTACTGGCTAATTTCACTGCAGCTCCGTCGTCGCCAAGGGTGTTGATTTCACCTGAAATTAAAGATCTTGTGCGAAATGCACATCGAGAAAACTTTGCCAAATGGGTTAATTTTATTCGAGGGTCAGAGAATTTTGAGATGCAGTCTTTGGTATCGCCGTATAGGAATGAATTGAAAATGATCTATTCAGCCTGGCAGCGCGATTGTAAATCTGGTAAAATTTCAATTTCTCAAGAGCAATTGACGGCTAGAGTTATTCATATGAGCCTTAATCGTATTCATATCTTAATTGACAGCCCCCAAGAGCAAGATTTTTGCAAATGGGTGAGAAAAGCCTATCGCTCGGCAAGACTAATCGCTAATAATTAGTTGTGTGAGATCTGTATTGGCCAGAAAATGTAAAATTTCATATACACGGTGAGTGCTTTAGCTGTTAGTCTTTTTCTTTGGTAAAAGGAAAGAGCGTGAATAATAAACTAGATTTGTTTAAACTTGGTGATCTTAGCTGGCTAGAAATTGTAGCCGAGCGGACGCCTTTGTATATTGGCTATCAAGATACCGAGCGCCGGCACATATATGTGAATACCAAGTACAGTTCATGGTTCAAATTGCCACCTGAGAAAATTATCGGCAAGACTCTTGAAGAAATTAGCGTGTCCCCAGTTGCATATGAGTCAGTTGAGCCCTATGAGTCTAAGGCGCTTCGGGGTGAATATGCTCGTTTTGAAGTTAAA
>JAGRAK010000345.1 GCA_020434645.1 Bdellovibrionales bacterium
GAAAAAACAAGAGAATCTCGGCCGAGTTTGAAAAATAGTACGTCTTAATTTAGAAAATCAGACAGAAAAGACGCTTAAATCTAAGGTGTGGTGTTTAGAGATTTTTTATAGGCAGAGGGCGTCATGCCCGTCATTTTTTTAAATATGTCATTGAAAACAGATTTTGAATTAAAACCAGACTCCATGGCAATGCCGACAAGGTTGAGGGTATCAGATTTTGGATCTTTAAGTAGATTTTTTGCGTATTCAACTCGATATGAATTAATATAATCGTTAAAAGTTCTACCCATTGTTCGACTCAAAACCAGGGTGACTTTGTAGGGGCGCTCGTCAATAAGCTTTGCAAGCTCTGTTAGCCGAAGTTCAGGTCTTAAATATGCCCTTTCATTGGCCATAATATTCATGAGTTTATTTTGAATTTTCGTGACTTCTTCAGAAGATATTTTCTCTTCAATCGGGGCCTGCCAGTCAGCTGTTAAAACTTCTGAAGCCCTTAGGCAGTAAACAATTAAAGCAAAAATCCCGATGGTAAATAGAAACGGCATCATAATAAAAAGTTGGGTTTCTTTGTGGGTGGCAATGTCAAACAAGGTAATAACGGCCGCAATTAAAAAGTAGCCAATCAGGCCGCGCAAAAGTGGGAGTCGCAATCGACTTACATTTGAAATATTCTTTTCTGCCCATGTCGAAAAATCTTTTATAGACGTAAGTACATTTCGCAATGTAAATATCGCCACAATTAATAGGGCGATAGTTCGAATTAACATCATGAGCGTTGGGTTTTCTGGATTAACTAAATCATAAATATCAAAAACAGTATGAGCTGCCACATACCAGAGTAGCGAAAAAACAAAGCTGAAGCTGTAGACTCGATGAATGTTTTTATGATTTGTGTACGCGGGGGTCAGGGATTTAAAAAACTGACCAATGAAATACAATATTATTATTTGTAGCGGAAACGATAGCCCGTTCAACATCGGCATGGATTCTTTTAAGCCGAGAGCCCTAGCCGTAAAGAGAAATTGCATAAGAGTATGTGGCAGCAAAACGCCACACAGTGACCATTGAAATCTTTTGAGTGATTTTAATGAAAACAGTGCCACGAGCAAGGTGAGTGATAAGGCCAAATTCACATAAAAGAGGGTGAGCATGTATGAAACCATACTCAAGAATGATTTATATACGCAAATCAATTCATTTCTAATTTGAATATACTAAATAAATTTCAGTGTAGAGCTATGTGGCTTATGGCTCGGCGGCCACGGCGCAACTAGATTGGCCAGCCATGATGCCGGCATTGCCCACGCCAAAAGGACAGTTGGCATTTTCAAGCGGCTGGCAACCATTTGCCATACCGACTAGCGGCCCGGTATTGCAAGTGTAGACAGGGGCCCCTGCGAAATTACATGTGGATTTGCCTTGGGCATAATTAAGTGAAGAAATTCGACCTTCGGTTACGGCGCAGGCATAATCAAGACCAGAATTTTCATTGAGTAAGATGCCAGGTATAGAAAATTCGCTCACTTTGTCTTTAGCGTTTGGTATTTTGGTGTTCGTTGTGGTTAGTGTAACATCTATTGATGAGCAAGAGGCTGTGCCGCAGCCTTTTACTTTCATTGTCGCTTGGCTTTCGTAATAACAATCAATTCCCGCGCAATTTGTAAGAAATAGGGTCACGTCTCTTTCAACTCCTTCTTGAGTCGAACAATCTTCACTGTTTTGACCGGCTAAGCATTTTCCGATAGGTGTAGCTAAAGTATATAAGTCTCGCCATTGTTGAAGGCGTTGAAGTCTATAGAGGTTTTGATAATGGGCAGAACTTACATCATGATAAACTGAGGTCTTTTTCGACTGAGTTACTGAGCTAATTAAAAGTTGGCCTATTGCCAACGCCAAAATTGACATCACAGCTATGCCTGCAGATAATTCAATTAAGCTAAAGCCTTTACTATTTTTCATTTTCACTCTCATTCATACTAATACGGATCACATAAATAAAAAGTTCCGTTTGCTGCCTCACAAGTGACTCCGGTATTGCAAGCATCAAACATTCCTCCG
>JAGRAK010000346.1 GCA_020434645.1 Bdellovibrionales bacterium
CTGCCGTAGCATCCTGATCTCGACTACTATTATCAACACAACAAGCGGCGTCATAAAATTGCTTGGCAGCAATGGATTCCATAACTTCTTCGTTGTTGTTATTAGAAAACTCTACTGCTGAGAATGTAGGCGCTTTTTCAAGAAGTTTTTTTAAAGCGTCCACACTGCATGCCGCCTCCTCTCTATCCATTTCACCTAAACAGGCGGCTCCATAGCGAAATTGGCTATAGGAGTCCTTCAAAGTCGCTCTGTTATTAATCAACTGAGCCTTAATGGCCTCTTGTATGTCTTTTAATTTTTGCCCCTTCCCTTTTCGATGATTATTATAAGTTTCACTTTGCAACCAAGGATATTTCATTTCATAAAAACGAATAATATTGTTAATTTTCTTTACGCGCGGATCATTAGCCCTATAACCTCGACGAAATGTTATTTCGCTAATTTTTTGTTTAGCTTGCGATATCATTTTTTCTGCCCAAGCGGTTTCACTCGCCAACTGAGATAAAGCTCCGACCTTAGATTTACATTTTTTTAACTCTTCACAGCGCAAGGTTGTTTGCGGCAATAAAATACTGCCACAATTTAAACCCTCTAAAATATTTTTTTCATTATCGCCTAGAAGACTATCTATTGTTGCGATTTGCTCAAGACTAGAATTAGCCCCCATCTTCATCCTGTTTAGTAAATAAAAATAAGTGCCCGTAGTGCTCTTATCTTCTTCGGCATTACCTGAAGTACAACTTGTAATTCGATCGTAATGTATGGGACCAATAGCCGTATCTGATTTTTCATTTAGATACTTCGCCAAATCTGTAGATGTAGAAAATCGATGTGAACGATTGATTTCTCTCTGGCATGTATTCCAATTTGATTTGATAGTGCCAAAGTAACCACCATCGCTTTTAGCATCCAATATGTATTGACTTAGCAACCCAGAGCAAGGCGGATTTTCATCACTACACTTTTTATGATGAGAGTTTAAACCATCTAACTCTTTTATCGCATAATTTGTTAATACAACTGATTCAATATCACTTGCAAAAGTGGGTGATATTGTAAAAAAACATGCAATTACAACTAAATAGTGCATCTTTTTATTTCGGCTTTTTCCTTCTTTTGTTAAAGTCTCCCGGCCAAAATAAGCGGGTCTACTCGAATTGATCTGAAGATATCGAATCCAAAATGTATCAAATCAAGAATAACGTTTAAGTCAAAAGGGCGTTACCTGACTGATTATATAAAAAATAAAGGCGACTTTTCAGTCGCCTTTATTACCAAATTTAATTTTATATTTAAAAAGTCCTATCAAAAAATTATAGAGAAGCTGAGAACACAAGGTTGTAAGTGTTCAAGTCTTCATTTGCTACATCAAATGCGCCAGCTGAACGAAGATCTTTTTCAGTTTCCAAGTAAAGATCCAAGCCAATGTTATCAGTAAGGGCAATCTCAGTGCCGATATCTGTACCAAAAGCATCTGTGTTAGATGATTTAGAATCTGCACTCATTTGAGTACCTGCACGAGAACCAAATAAGTTTTTACCAAGACCTCTATTGTACCAGCTGCTATCTGTGTAGGCTGAAATATAAGGAGTGAACACTTTGTTCGCAGCATATTTCGCCTGAACAGCCGGGATAACACGAAGTCCACGCTGACCAGCACTGTCGCTAGAATATGTATAAAGACGCGTATTTAAAGAATACTCCACGCTAAACTTGCTAGAAAATTGCTGAGCCACTGTTTCACTTAAACGAAGTTCATACTTACCGGCCTCGCGAGCATACTCAGAACCCGGGATATACATACGAGCCTCAAAACTCATATCGGCATCGCCTAGTTTTAGCGCTTTTGCATCAGAGTACTTCACAACATGGTCACCAAGTTCAGTCTCATTTGTTTTTGCAGCATCAGTATAGTTGTAGAAAAAATACTGGCGAAATTGAATTTTCTTATCATTACCTAGGTCATAGGCTAGGCCGACATGCTGCAGTGATGAAACCGCGCCATCCCAGCTCTTCGTATGCGCCGCTCGGGCTCCGACCCAATTCTCAGCG
>JAGRAK010000347.1 GCA_020434645.1 Bdellovibrionales bacterium
CCAATGATCATCATCTAGCACAGCTTTGGCGGCTGCAATATCATGCTTTTCTTTAGCATAACTGAGCCAAGGCAGGTCTAGCATCCAATCAATGTAATTTCTTACAACTGCGGCTTCTGCCGACATTGGTGACATCATCTTCAATTTTTTAATTTCTTTTTTAACTTTCTTTTTCGCTTCTTCAGACATTTTTTTTTCATCAAGACGCTCACTTAATTCTTCGAGTTCGGCCTGATAGTCGTCTTTTTCACCAAGTTCTTTTTGAATGGCCTGCATTTGCTCATTCAAATAATACTCTTTTTGTGAACGCTCCATTTGCTTTTTAACACGACCGCGAATTTTTCTCTCAACTTCAAGTATTTCGATTTCGCCAGTCATAAGGTTCAAAAGCTCTTCTAAGCGCTTACCTGGATCTGGCACCTCTAGAATTCGCTGTTTGTCTTCAAGCTTTAGGTTCAATTGCGCAACAATAATATCGCCAAGCTCTCCGATTTCTTCGATCGTTGAAACTCGCCTTAAAATTTCTGGCGGTATTCTCTTATTAAGCTTTACGTAAGTTTCAAATGTAGTCTTAATCGAACGAAGAAGCGCGCGCGCTTCTGTCATGTTCTCAACATTTTCTTTCATTTCTTCAGCTTCAACTATAAAAAAACCGTCTTGCTGAACATAACTTTTAATGCTGGCGCGCCGCTTACCCTCAACCAACACCTTAACAGTGCCATCAGGTAATCTAAGCAATTGAATAATTGTACCAATTGTTCCTATTTTATAAATTTCATCTGGCTGTGGAGCATTCGACTTTGGATCTTTTTGCGCTGCGAGTACGATATCAGTTTGTTTTGTCATCGCCTCTTCAAGCGCATTGATGCTTTTTTCACGACCAACAAATAGTGGCATCATCATATGCGGAAAGATAATGAGATCTCTTAGCGGCAGTAATGGAAGTTTTTGTATGCTGTTTGAGCTCAAGTGTATCCTCCTCGTTAAGTCCGTTTATCAAGTCGGACTAAAAACTCGAGGAGGGATTTTTTAAGCACTCTCTGCTGAATCGCTCGCAGTTTTTGCTATTTGTGCCATCTCTCGCTCTGTCCTGTAGACCAACTTGGGCTTCTCTCCTTTAAGGATTACACCTTCATCAATTATACATTCCTTAACGTTCCCCTTGGAAGGGATTTCGTACATGACATCTAGCATAGCGTTTTCAATAACACTACGAAGGCCGCGTGCACCGGTATTTCGTTTGATCGCATCTCTTGCTATTTCGCGCAAAGCAGCATCTGTAAACTTAAGCTCACAATTCTCATAATCAAGAAGCTTTTGATATTGCTTTGTTAACGCGTTTTTCGGGCGTATCAAAATATCAACAAGTGCATCTTCTGAAAGCTGGTCTAGCACTGCAATTACAGGCAATCGGCCTATAAACTCAGGAATCAAACCAAACCTAACGAGATCATCCGGTTCAATTTTTTTCATAATATTTTCACCACTAGCCGTCTTTTCGCTTTTGGTTTTAATATCAGCACTGATACCTAGACTTTTACTAGTCAAACGTCCATCTATCACCTTGTCTAGCCCGACAAATGCTCCGCCCACAATAAATAGAATATTTGAGGTATCAACCTGAATAAATTCTTGCTGTGGATGTTTTCGCCCACCTTTTGGCGGCAAATTCGCAACTGTACCCTCTAGTATTTTGAGTAGAGCTTGCTGCACGCCCTCACCACTCACATCACGAGTGATAGATGGATTCTCAGACTTTCTTGTGATTTTATCTATCTCATCAATATAGATCACGCCACGCTGAGCTTTTTCAACATCATAATCTGCTGACTGAAGTAAATTCAAAACAACATTTTCAACATCTTCGCCCACATAGCCCGCCTCAGTAAGAGCGGTCGCATCAGCAATAGCAAACGGGACATTCAAACTTTTAGCCAAGGTCTGAGCTAGGAAGGTTTTTCCTGAACCAGTCGGGCCAATCATCAAGATGTTAGATTTTTGCAAATCAACATCATTTTCATCACGACTATCTTGGAAATTAATACGTT
>JAGRAK010000348.1 GCA_020434645.1 Bdellovibrionales bacterium
ATCAATAATTCGCTTTCTGGTATAAGCGGGTTCAATAATTTCATCTATATAACCAAGCTCAGCAGCGACATACGGATTATTAAATTGCGTCTCATAAGTTTTAATAAGTTTTTGGCGCTCGGCCTCAGGGTTTGCTGCTTTTTTGATTTCATTTCTGAAAATAATATTTACTGCGCCCTCTGCGCCCATCACCGCAATTTCGGCAGTGGGATAAGCTAAATTCACATCGCCGCGCAAATGCTTAGAAGACATTACGCAGTACGCACCCCCATAAGCTTTGCGTGTTACAATTGTGATTTTAGGAACAGTGGCCTCAGCATAGGCATAAAGCAGCTTTGCGCCATGAGTGATAATTCCGCTCCACTCTTGATCTGTACCGGGTAAAAACCCAGGCACATCTTCAAACGTGATGATCGGAATATTAAATGCGTCACAGAATCTTACAAATCGTGCAGCCTTAATCGAGGCTGGAATATTTAAGCAACCAGCAAGTACGGCAGGTTGGTTCGCGACGATTCCGACGGAGCGCCCATTGAATCGCGCATAACCGATAACAACATTTTTGGCGTAATGCTTTTGAACCTCAAGAAAGTAGCCTTCATCTACGACTTTATTGATAAGTTCAAGAACATCGTAGGGTTTCTTTGGATTGTCTGGAATAAACGAATTGAGAGACTCTTCAATTCGGTCAGGTCGATCTTTAGTTGGTAAAATAGGTGCATCATCTAAATTATTATTTGGCAAAAAGTTCAGAAGCTCTCGAATCATTAAAAGACAGTGGCGGTCATCGTCTGTAGCGAAGTGTGCCACGCCGGATTTTGTATTATGTGTAAGAGCTCCACCAAGATCCTCTTTAGAAACATCTTCATGAGTAACTGTTTTAATAACTTCAGGTCCAGTAACAAACATATAACTTGTATCTTTAACCATAAAGATGAAGTCAGTGAGGCTTGGGCTATATACTGCTCCGCCAGCACAAGGCCCCATAATGGCGCTTATTTGTGGGACTACACCTGATGCCATAACGTTACGTAAAAATATATCTGAGTATCCACCAAGTGATTCAACACCCTCTTGAATTCGCGCTCCGCCGGAATCGTTAATCCCAATTACTGGTGCGCCGTTCTTGACGGCAAGATCTAAAATTTTACAAATCTTGTTGGCTTGTGTGCGAGACATGCTTCCGCCGTAAACAGTGAAATCCTGACTGTATACGTAAACAAGTTTGCCGTTAATGCGACCATAGCCAGTGACGACACCATCACCGGGGATATGCTTTTCATCCATTCCGAAGTTTTGACAGTGATGAGTAACAAAGCGATCCACCTCAACAAAGCTGCCGGGATCAAGAAGAACATCTAGTCTTTCACGTGCGGTGAGTCGCCCGCCAGCTTTTTGTTTTTCAGCGCGATCAGCGCCAGCGCCATCAAATGCTGATTGATTTCGTAACTCGAGCTGGCGAATTTTGTCCGCAGTCGTATTCGTGTTTTCAACTTGTGCCATATTTACCTCTTAAGGTGATAAGCGACCATATAATCGCGGGAAGGGAATTGATTCTCTGACATGTTGTATGCCACAAATCCATGAGACTGTGCGCTCAATGCCGAGACCAAATCCTGAGTGTTGAAAAGTTCCATATTTGCGTAAGTCTAAAAACCATTCGAAATCAGCACGATTTAATTTATGCTCATCAATTCTCGCGAGCAATTTTTCAAGACTGTCTTCACGTTGTCCGCCACCAATAATTTCTCCATAACCTTCGGTCGCGAGCAAATCACAGCTCATACTTGAACCAGGCTCTTGTGGATCTTCTTTCATATAAAAAGCCTTAATTGCTGAAGGGTAATGGTGAACAAAAACAGGCTTTTCAAATTGAGAACTAATTATTGTTTCATCAGGCGCACCGAAGTCATCGCCGACTATGAAATTTGGATTTTCTTTTAAAATAATTTCTACGGCCTCTTTGTAATGTAGGCGTGGAAAAGGAGATGAGATTTTTTTAAGCCCATCAGTGTTTCTTTCAAGAGTCGCTAATTCATCA
>JAGRAK010000349.1 GCA_020434645.1 Bdellovibrionales bacterium
CATCACAGCAAAAAGATATCAAGACGTGAATTTTCCGAGCTCCACCTCTGAAAACACATGGCAAGAAGCATTTGATTATTTTAAATTAAACCCTCCACAAAAAATTGATCCAAGCCTGCTCGCTCCTTCTGAAAAATATGACATTCTGGTTGGCGACGACGCTTTCACCCTTACAAACCTCAGTTGGGCTGAGGGCAAAATGTACAATGACGAAAAAGGAGATGTCGAAAGCTGGATGGGCATATGTCATGGTTGGGCTCCCGCCTCATACATGGAGCCACGCCCCACGCACACAATTCAGGTGCCCTCCTACAATCCAAGTTT
The DNA here is from genome assembly GCA_020434645.1 of Bdellovibrionales bacterium. Classification (GTDB taxonomy): domain Bacteria; phylum Bdellovibrionota; class Bdellovibrionia; order Bdellovibrionales; family UBA1609; genus RBG-16-40-8. The sequence continues at coordinate 325 of JAGRAK010000349.1, forward strand.
CAAAAAAAATATTGAATTTCGTCCTGATGACATAAAAGCACTCATTTCGTTAAAATGGGCTAATGGCATTAATGTCACACCCGACTACCAATCTGGCGCCACTCGTTTTGTAGGTGGCCGCTGCAATGTTGAAAATCCAGAAAAAGACACTGAAACTGGCCGCATAATTGACCCCGCTTGCTTTGATCTCAATCCCGGCCTGTGGCATGTTATTGTGACAAATCATATTGGCCAAACCAAACGACCATTTGTAATTGATGCCTCTTATGATTTAGAAGTCTGGAACCAACCCCTCGTATCTTTTAGCTACTCTTACTTTAATCCAAAAGACCTTGAATATGTCGACGATCTTCATTCTGCACGCGTGAGATTAGATGATCCTGAATTTACTGATAAGTTCGCCAAATTTAGAAATAACAAATTGGCCGTAGAAATTGTCGGCATTGCTATGGATATTGAATATGTTGTTGAAACATCTCCTGATGGAGCCATTACTGATTCAGCATTAAACGATCGCACACGAAAGGCAAAATATCATTACGACCTTGAACTCGATCAATCTGGCCGTATTATTGGCGGAGAATGGTACCAAAATAAACATCCTGATTTTATTTGGACCCCCATCCAAAATTCTGTGGCTGTTAATCAAGAAGATCTCTACAACTTAACAGATAGTCTGGTGCCTCAAGTGGCACCTACGGCATCTCGCTCGCGTGTGCCACTCCGCTATGTTTTAAATAAGTTGTTAGATAATTTTAGGTAAGTTAGCTTATTAAAGATTAACGCAACAGGGGGCGGCATGAACAATTTTAAGCATTTCACTAGTTTTTATTTTTTTCTCAGATTTTTAATTGCGCTTTTTTTTGTAATTCCCACCTCCAGTGCATTCTCCTATGAGCGCAAATTCGGTAACGAAGGTTACAATGGCAAAAAAGGCTTACCTGGTCTTAATGGAGCCCCTGGGCGCGACGCCGAGCTATTAGTAAAAGGGCAAACCATAACACTCGATCTTTCCGGACAAAATGGTCATAACTCACTATCAAACGGAGAAAATGGTCAAGATGCCACAGCCTGCATGATCTACCCACGTGATCCTGAACACAACTTAGTTGGAGCAGATGGCGGCAATGGCGGCTTCGGTGGTAATGGTGGCGATGGCGGAGCCGGAGGCGATGCTATTTTATTTTACTCTGATATAAATCAACTTAAAAATATCAAAATCATAAGCCCAGGCGGGCTAGGCGGCAAGGGCTCAAACCCCGGCCTTGGCGGGCGCCCCTGCCTTTGCCTAACAAGATCATGGACTGTACGAAAGTGTGTCCGACAGCCAGATAATTCAGAGAAATGCGACTTGCACACCTATTACTGTCGCGATGGTCGCAATGGTTATAATGGCTATGCGGGCGTGAGTGGCTTTCCTGGTTACGCTGGCCGCCTAATCTTAATTAAAGGTACAGAGCAACCAACCCCTGAAGTTCGGCAGATTCAAAAAACGCTCCCAGATTTAGTCGGAGCAACTCTGCAGCTAAAAGAAAATATTTGGCAAACCCAAGTCGGTGCTGGCGACCTTCTCGCTCCAAACTCAATTATTCAAGACAACTATTTAGAGTTTATCAAAGAAGAAACCTATACCGCTGCCGTAGGCTGGCATGCTTCACGACCTGTATCAGAGCTATCAGATATAGAGGCGACAATTCATGTTGAAAA
>JAGRAK010000034.1 GCA_020434645.1 Bdellovibrionales bacterium
TTTCTGGCGGTTTATTTGATGCAGCACTTTTTTCTCCGGTCTCATTTTTATAAAATAGCCCAAAAATAAGTACAACAAATAGTATCCCAATGATTATTTGAATAGGATTTGGTTTAAAAGATTTAAACTTGTTCGGCGGGGGTATTCTTAGTACTTCTCCGGGCTGCGCTTCAGAGTTACTCAATTGTGCCGGTGAATTGATGATACTATTTTCAAATGGATTGTTGTCGTGATTTATCTTATCGCTTTCATAGATAACCGACTTGCTAAACTCTGGTACAGCCGACAGTTGTTTTTCATAAGCAATGTCATGGATTTCAAAAATTATTTCTATATGACGTATGGCGATTACATCTCCGCTATTAATTCTATGCGGCGTATTGGGTGGTATTTTGTCGCCATTTATTTTCGTGCTATTTGAACTGCCGTGATCAGATATAAAATAGCCTTCAGATGTCTTGGTTAAATCAAAGTGCTTTCTGCTGACTGCGGAGTCATTAATAATTATTTCACAAGAAGGGTGTCGACCTAACGTCCACATATTGCCTTCAAGCTTTAATATTTCGGATGTTCTAAGTTGCGTGTTATTAATTTTGAGATAAGCGACAAGTGTTGTTACGCCAACGGCAGTTGCATCCAGATTGCCTGATAAAGATTCTTCTGAAACATCTAACTCTGGTGATTTGTCTGCGCTATCGTCTTGAGTTTGTTCGACTTGAATATCTTCGTTATAGCAAAATTCATATGGCGGTACAGAGAAGCGCATTTCACCTTGAAGAGTGATATTGTAGACATTTTCGCCTTCAAATACTAGCCCACCAAACTTAGACATCAATTCGGCATGCCAAATATTATTTTCTTGATAGAAGCGGACATGCTGTCGAGAAATCCCGCGCTCATTTTCTAGCAGTATTTGGCATTGCGCACTTCTGCCCGCAAAATACTCTTGTCCGGGCTCAAGATTGAGCTCAGATAGTATTTGGCCGTGCAAAGTTACAACTATCTTAGCCATCAGAACCGATCCCCTTCTAGTGCGCGACAGGCATCATGTCCAGATTTTGCTTCTATATATATTTTGTCAGATGGATTTTTAATCATAACCATCGCATTTCGGTATGAAGCCTTGCATGCGGCGAATTGATTCTGTGCTTTGTACTTATTAGCCAGCACCATATGGTATTGCAGCAGTTCATGAAATTTCTTTTCGGCAAGGCGAAGATATCTCTGACATTGTGGGTGAGACGGAAAAAGTGATAGGCACGCTTGAAATGATTCGATTGCTCGATCATACTGGCCTTTTCTATAGTCTCGAAAACCCTTAATGAAATTGGGCTGGGCTTCTTTATATTGTGATGAGTTTCGGCCATCTCGTGCATTAGCCAATTGAATGGCTTCGACAATTTCTTTATTTGAATTGATATCCATTTCAGCATCGCTGTCAGTTCGTAGTTTAACCGCGGCCGGCTTATTAACCGATGAGCTGAGTAGCCATGCAAAGAGCACAGCAATTACTCCGACTAGTATGTAGAAATTCATTTTGCTTTTTGGTCGGTTACGACGGCGAGATGGGTTTAGCCCCAAAGATTCAGGTTTTGGTGCATCAGCAAGCTGAGCTATGTTTTTAAATAGAAACCTTGTTTCACCCAATTGAATGATGTCTCCAGGGTTCAGCATTCGAGAGGTGACTTCATCTGACCCGACAAGGACTTTATTTTTACCGCTCACATCTGAAATTTGGGCACCGTGAGAGCCAACAACTATGACAGCATGATTTCTACTAATCTTTGGGTCATCGCTTACAACAATAGTATTGTCAGGGTTGCGGCCAATTGACACTTGGCCAGCGACCAATTGATAAGTTACGCCTTTATCTGCACCACTCAATATAGTGATGGCGTAAGAAGACTGTGGTAGAGGCGCTATCGAACTCATTCAAGGCCTCCCACTTTTGGTATAAAGACTACCACGATATAGGCAAGACCTTTTGTTCCGTGAACGCCCTGTGCATTTATGTCATAATTATTATTTGAAATTTCAAGCTGATCGGTGATGACTTGGTTCGGATCTGAAATCACTTTATCTATTAAGTTTTGAATGTTTAGTTTTAATGCTTGATCCACAATATTTTCTACAGGAAGGTTAATCCAATTTCCGCTACTGCCAATTTGAGTAAGAAAGTGCTCATTTGCTGTTGAAATGGTTCTGTCTTCAGGGAGTATAGTGATGGCGGCAAATCCAATAAGGTTCACTATATTGGCTCTTTCTAGTGAGCGATCGACTTCATAATCTTGAATATTATTACTGGCAAACCCACCAGCTCCACGATTTACTGCGCTGTTAATGTTGGATGCCAGCAATTGAATTTCAGGCAATTGAACAGAAGAAGAAATTTGAGCTTGCCCATCTCGTAGGGCTTGATCAATTTGTTTGTTTATTTGGTTGAACGGTAAAAGTATTATTTTATATAAGAAAAAGAAGAGAAGACCACCAAGTAATATGGCAATAAATAGAATTTGAATAAATAGGCTTAATGTTCGTCCGTCATCTATGGCGAGAGAGCCCATGTTGTAAACAACTACAGCGTGGGCGGCAGTGACATCACTCCCAATTTGCGCGTTATGAAATCGAATTGGGGCTACTGCGACGATGGTATCATCATTAATTTGCTTAACGCTTTCTTGGTTGAGCTTGCGCGCTTCATGAACAAAATTTATTTCGGTCAAATACTGCCCGGCGAGTTGAGGTGGTGCTAAAATATCTCCATTCGGACTGGCGAGTACATAAGATGTGGCGCCAGCCTCACGATCTGCATTTTCAGTCGAGACCAGTGAGCTTTGCCCTTGCATTATAGCACTGCGGTTATCACGAGCAAGTGAACGCGCAATTGTCTGGGCTCGGCTTTGTGCTTCTTTCTGAATGCTTGATTTTAAAATCGTCATGAGAGGAAGAGTTGATAAAGTGGTGACGAATATAATATAGGCCGCTATAAATAATGCTATAACTGTTCTATACTCCATCCATTCAGTTAATTTATAAACACCAGGCAGAACGACTTCATCAACATATTTCATTATGTAAGCGCCTAGATTCTTTTGAGCGACAGGTGTTGAAACTTCATTATTCTCATGTGGCACTGATCGATTGTGCACATTTTGATCATAGGCAAGATTGCCATCAAAAAGAGGTTCTGCTGGCAATGCTGGTAGTGTTGCGGGCTTTATTTTTTTCTTAATCGAAGTTGGTGATTTTTCTACAATATCAGCTAACACATCAAAGAAACTAATTTTTTCTCCAGCCTGAAGTTTGTGGCTGGTGACTTGAACACCATTAATGAAGGTGCCGTTGCGAGACTTTAAATCAGTAACAATAATTTTATCATTATAGATTTCAATTTGCGTATGTTCTTTAGAAATATTTTGGCTGGGAATCACAACTTCGCAGTGTGGTGCCCTGCCGACAACGTTGCGGCCAAGTTTAAGTGAAATAGATTTGCCGGCAAGTGGGCCAGACAAAAACCTAATGACCCACATTGAGTTGATCTCCTACTTCAATATTGAGTTTTTGAATGGTACCTTCGGCTAATTCAAAAACAGATTTTGCTCCCCACACAGGAGCGACAAACTTCCATGGTTTTACATTTGAGTATTGCGCGCGCACGATTAATTTTTCGTCAACAAAAACGACATCGATGGTAAACTTCATAAAAAATGTATGTATGCTCGGGCAATTATCAATCCAGAGAGCTTCGTTTGTGCGGAGATTAGATTTACCAAGTAAGCCTTTCAGCCTAGCTAAAAAGCTAACGGCCTTGTGGAGGTCATCTGCAATCGTTATATTTTTTGAAGCATTATAAAGCTTCATTAATTGCCTCCGTAAAAAAATTGTAAAATTACAGGAGCAAAGACAACAATAAACACTGCCGGCATTACAAAAATAATCATAGGCACAAGCATGAGTTGCGAAGCTCTCGCTCCAGCCTTTTCTGCGCGAACAAATCTTTCCATTCGCATCTGTTCAGATTGATCTTTTAAAACCTGCGCAATACTTGCGCCAGTAAAATCAGCGTCGTTCACTACGGCAACAAAACTCGTGATTTCAGGTATATCAAGTCTTTTAGCAAATGCTTTGAGTGAGTCTGCTCGAGAAGACCCGAGTTTAATATCTTTCAGAACTGTGCCGAGTTCGCTTGCGAGTACAGAGTCTTCTGCTTTATCTACTATGCGCTGAATTCCATTTATAAAATCAAGCCCGGCTTCGGTTGATAGAGCGAGAAGATCAATGAAAAATGGCAAGTCACAAATCACAGACAAGTAGCGCTGGTTGGTTTGCATTGCGCAATACATGTGGGGAAAATATGCGCCGAATAATCCAATGCCTATGCAAAACCAATACGGAAAGCCAAGTCCGAGCGTAAATTTTAAAATGATTAGTACGATCGGGAGCATAATGCCCCACAGAACTTGAAGACCTATGAACTCATCAACATTTAGTTCTTGAGACAGCCCAGCCGTGAGAAGCTTTTTTTCAATACGTTTTCTGTATTCAGGATTTTTTATTCTCGCAGCATGCTGAAGTGTGAAGTTGTGCACAAGTGGTCTTGAAAAATTCACGATTGGTGATTTCGATTTTGCTGGCTCATTGCCCGAAGCCCATGCTAAGGCATTGGCATCGGTGTTGTTGCTCATGAGAGTGCTGACGAAGAGATAAATACTCATCGCAGCAAGTCCTAATCCTGCTAATAGTAATGCTATATCAGGCATGATGAAACTTTCCTTCGGCACAGAGGTTGTATGTTTGAACTTGTTTTAGTTTCTGAATCTCCACGGCGTAGACAAATCCTCTCTGAGGCTGGTTTTTTGTTTCGAGTCGACACAGTTAAAATATCGGAAATAATTGAGGAAAACGTGAATCCGGAGGAGGGTATCAAGGCCATCGCCCGGGCTAAGGTCGAGGCCTATGTGCAAACTCATAACCATTTGAAATATAAGGATATTTTGCTGGTTTCAGCTGACACGATGGTGGTTTTACAGGGGCGCGCTCTCGGAAAACCAAAAAACTCGACTGAGGCCGAGCAATTTTTGAGAAGTCTCTCGGGGAAGAAGCATAGCGTTATAACCGCTGTATGTATTTATTGTCTAAAAGATAGTCAGTTTATTTTATTTTCTGACAAGACGGAGGTCGAGTTTCGTAAACTGTCGGAGTCTGAAATAGTTCGTTATGTTGAGTCAGGTGAGTCTCTCGATAAGGCGGGAGCTTATGCGATTCAAGGCGCGGGCGGTCAGTTGGTATCTGCTGTACGTGGTTCTATTCAAAATGTTATTGGTTTTCCTATAGAATTATTTGAAGAGAAATTAAAAGAAAAAGGTTGGAATGTCGCTCGCCATACCGTTACGAAATATTCAAAATAAAATTTCTAAAGCTGCACAGGCCAGCGGCCGGAGAGTTGAAGACATTAAGATTTTAGCCGTGAGCAAAAATGTCTCGGTGGAGTTGATTCGTGAGGCGTTTGCCTTAGGAGTGCGAGATTTTGGCGAAAATTATGTTCAAGAGGTTTTGGCTAAAAAAGATTTACTGCAAGATTTAGACATCCATTGGCACTTTATTGGTCATCTTCAGTCTAATAAAGTAAAGAATATCGCTGGTGAATTTGAAGCCATTCACTCGGTCGACCGGCTTAAAATTGCAAAAGAAATTTCGATACGATCAGAACAGTTGCAAAATATTTTTATTGAAGTGAATTTGGCAAATGAGGAGTCAAAGTCGGGTTGCTCAGAACAAGATTTGCCTCAGCTTTTATGCGAAATTCAAAGCCTAGAGAATCTTCGAATCAAGGGGCTTATGTTTATGGCGCCACTGAATTTGAGTGTACAGCAGCAGCATGTATTTTATCAGCGAGCACGCAAATTGAGAGAGGCACATGAAAAGAATGTGAGCTCGCCCCATTCTTTGCTTGAACTCTCAATGGGCACGAGCCATGATTTTGAGGTGGCCATTCGCGAAGGCGCAACAATTGTTCGCTTGGGTACCGTGCTGTTCGGAGAGCGAAAATACTAATATATTAAAAAAGGTGAAATGTGGCAGCTCAAGATTTAATTCGAACAAAAAAAATTGGCTTTCTCGGTGTTGGCAATTTAGGCCAAGCCGTACTTCGTGGTTTTTTAGATTCAGGTCTCGTGTTACCTAAAAATGTTTTAATATCAAGCCGTACCGAGCGAAAATTGGCAAAAGTAGCAGAAGAGTTTAATGTTCAGGCCGTCAAAACCAATGAAGAGCTCATTGATGGGTCAGATGTCGTGATCATCGGCGTAAAGCCTCAGGATTTATATTTGGCTATTGAGCCTATAGCCTCTTCATTTCATGAAGATCATGTTGTGATGTCGCTTGCTGCAGGAATCTCACTCGAATCTCTAGAAGAGCTTATGCCCGATGTTAAAAAAATATTGCGTGTGATGCCAAATACTGCGGCAAATGTTAAAAAAAGTGTAGTGGCTTATTCAGCATCTGATGCATGCAGTCCGCATTTAAATTGGATTGAGGAGCTTTTGTCTACAATCGGAGTTGTTGTTCCGGTTGAAGATGGAGACATGATGGAGGCGCTGGTTGTTGCGGCTAGCAGTGGGATTGGTTTTGTTTATGAGCTCATGATTTATTGGCAGGAGTGGTTGGAGGAGCGGGGCATTGATCGTGAAACTGCAAAATTAGTCACAGTTAATGTATTTGCTGGGGCATCCGCCATGGCGAGTTCTGCCCCAAACACATCTTTTGAAGAACTGCAGCGAAAAGTGACATCACTTAAAGGCGTGACGGCGGCAGGCCTTGATTCAATGCGTGAACTAGAAATCGAAAGGGCTTTGCGTATTAGTTTTGAGAAGGCCGCCCTTCGCGATAAGAGCCTCGGCGACAGCTGGCTCAAGTCGAACTGAAAAATTAGGCCAGATTAATTAAAACATGTTGCGTTAAAGATATGTATTATTTAACCTATATTCGTATTGTTTATGTCGAATTTCTCAGGGGGAAATTATGAAAATAGCACCAATTGATATTGCTCACAAAACGTTCACACGCCGAATGATGGGCTTAGATCAAGATGAGGTTATGGATTTCTTAAGAGTTATTGCTGAAGAAATGGAGACTCTCATCCGGGATAGAAATAATCTTCGTGAGTCTATGCGTGAAAAAGAGTTGGCTATTATTGAGTATAGAGAGCGTGACGAACTATTAAAAAGCACGATCACAACGGCAACTAAGATGTCGGACAAAATTCAGCAAGATGCCGAAAGAGAATCACGCTTGATTCTTAACGATGCAAAGCAACAGTCTGAAATGATTATTCGCGATTCGCGAGATAGTTTAAAAAAGATCTTTCAAGAGATTACAGATTTAAAGCGTATTCGCATGCAGTATGAAAACAATTTAAGGGCGCTCGTTTCTTCACATTTAACAATGATGGAGCAAGGCCATAAAGTTATGCCAGATCCTGACTTTATGAATGCCCCGCATGCAGAGAGTCAGGCTAAATCAGGTGAGACAGTTGGCAATAATCATTTGGATTCAATTCGATCAAATGTAACGGCCGCGATTCAAAGCACTTTGCGCCCGCTCGATATTGATATTAAGTAATATTATTTTTACTCGTCTTCAAAGAGGGTCTCGTCGTAGTCCTCTTCTAGCTTAAATTCGAATTTTTTCTGACGTTCACTCCGCGTGTCAGGTTGACTCGGTTTGGATGTGTGCGGTGAAAAACTATAAGCCAGCGCGAAGAAAACACTTTCACCTTTTGCGGTACTTTCACCTTTTAGCGAGCTTGAAGCTCCAGCGCTAATTGAGAAATTGTGAGTAGCCTGATACGTTAACTCAGCCCGCGCCTGAATCAAGTTGGGGTTCACTGAATAGTAACGAAGGCTACCTGCATTCACTGTTGAAGTCACAAGTTCTCGATTAAAGCGGCTGCTTATATATTCGTCGTCTGAAGCTGAATTGTATCCTGAAATTTCAAAACTGGGGCGTAGCCGTCTCCCGCGCCAAGAAAGTCCTGCCGTCCATGGAATAAGAGCCGAGCGTCCGCCATCACGATATTCGTAGCCGATATATCCATACCCTCGCAGCCGTAGAAGGCCAAGTTGGGCGAGTGCCCATGAACCAACTTTAAAGGTGTTCACCCCTTCGCCTGTTAAGACATTATCTCCTTGAGGGTCGATTTCAGTCAGAGAAAGTGTGATATCTAAATCTGGTATAAAACTGATAAGGGGGGTAACAAATTTATACATCACTTGCCCGTGAAGAGAAGAGAGTTCGCTATTGGAGCGATCTTCTATGGTGCTGGTGCTTTTTGCGTAAGAAATATTAGCGCCAGTACGCAGTGCCAGTGCGTCTGAAATAAAATATGTTCCATCCAATTGATTTGTTAGATTGCTGTAGCTATTGTTGCCCGTTAGATTTCGGATTTCGCCAAATTCGTCATAGTTAGATGTTGTCCAAAAGTATTCGCTGTGCTCAGTGAGTTGAAATTGCCCAGGTTTAAAGTAAGGGGGCATTGCGGCAAATGCGGATTCGATAGGGGACATCACTGCAAAAGTTGATAGAATGACGAAGAAATATTTCATTCTCAAATTTTAATAGCGAAGGTCGCTAAACGGCAATGAGTAAAAGACCAATATTTGTTATTTTTCTAACAGTTTTTATAGACCTCGTCGGATTTGGTATTATTATCCCACTGAGCCCATATCTTGCACGAACTTTCGGCGCGACTCCATTTGAAATTGGTTTGTTGATGGCCGTCTACTCCGCAATGCAATTTCTATTTTCACCATTTTGGGGGCGCATTAGTGATCGTGTCGGGCGAAGACCGATTCTATTATTGAGTATAGCGGGCACGGGTCTTGCCCACTTATTATTTTATTATGCAGATCATCTTTGGATTTTATTTCTCGCGCGCACTCTTGCTGGTGTGTTCGGCGCCAATATTTCAACTGCAATGGCGTATATTGCCGATATCACATCCGAAAAAGATCGTTCGAAGAGTATGGGGCTAATTGGTGCCGCTTTTGGGCTCGGCTTTATATGTGGCCCGGCGCTAGGGGGCGTGACCTCCGCATTCGGTGAAAATTTTCCGGCGCTGATCGCGACGGGTCTTAGTTTTTTAAATTTTACAATGGCTTTATTTATTTTAAAAGAATCTCTATCTCCAGAAAAAAGACAAAAGCGAGCGGCAAAATCTCGCATTAAAAATATTTTAGAAAAAATAAAGCAGCCGGTAGTGGGCGCTTTATTATTTGCACAATTCTCTACAGCTCTCGCTATGGCCAATATGGAGGCCTCTATGTTTTTATATGTTAAAGACAAATTCTATTGGGATGTTAAGACCGCAAGTTATGGCTTTGCTTATGTTGGGGTCTGTATTGCTTTTACCCAAGGTGTACTTGTTAGAAAGCTAATGCCCCGTTATGGTGAAAGAATATTACTAGTTGCAGGATTTATATTTTTCACGCTCGGTATGTTTGTCATTGGGCTGAGCGATTGGGTGTGGTTGCTGGCTATTGCGATGACCTCGCTTGCGCTTGGTAATGGCATGATAAATCCTTCAGTCACAGGTGGGCTGAGTTTGCTCACTCCACCAACGGAACAGGGCGAAATTATTGGTGTGAATCACTCTCTTGCGGCTCTGGCGCGAATTATCGGCCCAGCTGTGGGTGGCTATATTTATATGCACATTTCGATGAGCTCTCCCTTTTATTTGGCTGCTGGCTTGGGGGTCGCGGGATTACTTTTTGTTTGGAAGGCTAGAAACAGTATCCCTAATGCCGGTAAGGTTATTCCAAGCTAGACGAGTCGCACTCAGGATGGTAGCTTTCAATTCAATTATGGAATTATCAGATAGATACTCACCCAAAGAAGTCGAAGCACGTTTATATAAATGGTGGAATGATGAGGGTTATTTTAAGTCCCAGGATCAGTCGAGTCGCCCGCCATTTAGTATAATTTTGCCGCCACCGAATGTGACTGGGCAATTGCACATCGGGCATGCCCTTAATCATACGATGCAAGATATATTGATCCGTTGGAAGAGAATGTCAGGTTTCAACACAATGTGGCTGCCCGGCACAGATCACGCCGGTATCGCGACACAAGGGGTGGTTGAGCGCGAACTCGCAAAAGAGAAAATGAGTCGTCACGATTTAGGGCGAGAAAAATTTGTAGGAAAAGTTTGGGACTGGAAGAAAAAATACGGCGATCGTATTGTAGAGCAAATGAAGTACCTCGGTGACTCTTGTGACTGGGATCGATTTACATTTACTTTAGACGACGGCGTTTCTAAGGCCGTTCGGCATGTTTTCGTCGAACTTTATAAAAAAGGCCTTATTTATAAAGGCACAAAATTAATCAATTGGAGCCCTAAACTCGAGTCCGCCCTTTCTGATCTTGAAGTGGAGCATAAAGAGATTCGTGGACATCTCTATCACATTCGTTACAAAACTGAAGACGGTAAAAGTGAAGTGGTGGTGGCGACTACTCGTCCAGAGACTTTTCTTGGTGATGTGGCCGTGGCTGTACATCCTGATGATGAGAGATATCAAAAGTTGGTTGGGACTAAAGTTCGGCTTCCGATTGTGGGGAGGCTGATTCCTGTTATCGCAGATGAAGCCGTTGAAAAAGATTTTGGTTCAGGAGTTGTTAAAATTACGCCGGCACATGATTTTAACGATTATGAAATGGGGGCTCGTCACAAGTTAGAGCTTATTAATATTTTAAATCGTGATGGTACTCTGAATGAAAATGGTTTTGCCTATAAAGGGTTGAAAACTCAAGAGGCTCGCAAAAGAATTTTAGAAGATTTAGCAAAAAGTGAAGATCTTGTAAAAGAGGAGCCTCATCAACATTCTGTCGGGCATTGTTCGCGTACGGGTGTTGTAGCAGAGCCTTTGTTGTCAGAGCAGTGGTTTATGAAAATGGACGCGCTCGCCAAACCAGCGCGATCTGTTGTTGAAAGTGGAACTATCGTTTTTGAGCCTGAGTCTTGGACTAAAACTTATCTGCATTGGATGAATAACATTAAAGACTGGTGTATTTCACGTCAGCTTTGGTGGGGGCATCGTATCCCGGTATGGTATTGCGCTGACTGTAAGCATATTACCGCTGCCGAGATTGACCCTGCAAAATGTGAAAAGTGCTCAAGTCATAATATTACGCAAGAAGAAGATGTTCTCGACACATGGTTTAGCTCAGCCCTTTGGCCTTTTAGCACAATGGGTTGGCCTGAAGACACTGAAACGCTGAAGACATTTTACCCTACAGATATTCTGGTAACAGCCCATGATATTATATTTTTCTGGGTGGCTCGTATGATCATGATGGGACTTGAGTTTAAGAAAGATGTTCCGTTCAGAAAAGTGCTAATTCATGGTGTGATTCGAGATTCTGAAGGGCATAAAATGTCTAAGTCTCTCGGTAATGCGTTAGATCCTGTTGAGTTAATTGAAGAATATGGGGCTGACAGTGTGAGATTTACACTTCTT
>JAGRAK010000350.1 GCA_020434645.1 Bdellovibrionales bacterium
GCCAATAATATATTTTATTTGAAAAGTTACTCCACATGAAAATTTCTTTGTCTACTTTTTCAGTGACCTCTGGTTGTAGAAAGCCAGGATCAGAAGAGATTTCAACATTGTAAAAATCAGCACCAGGTACAGCGTACCAACTGAGAGTAACATGCTTTTGAGATGTTGTTTCGGCAGCATGAGCAAAATTGAAAAATAAACGCAGTAATGCTAGTGGTAACCCGCCAGGGGAGCGTGGGATCAGTCGGACTTCGTTGTCACGATGTTCTTTTTTAACTGGTCGATCTGGCGGTGGCGGCAGCAGCGGCGGCAGTGGTGGCGACGACACTGGGCTCGCAGGTGAACGAATCTCAGGGTTATGTAATTGAGGTGGCGATAGAGCCTCTTGCAATATAAATAAAGCTTGAGAGTAGTGAGGGGGTATTCGAAACCCGAGATCATCTTCGCCAAATACACGCATCTGAATAGATCCCTCAACTTGAACATCTGATTGAATCAAAGTTTTTTTAGAAATCAGTACGTCACGCTCAGTGGCTTGGTTGGTGAGTTCAAGTTCATATTGAATGGAGTTTTCTATTGGCAGCCAGCTAAATAGAATTCGATCACCTTTTAAATAACGATCTCGTGGCAGTGGTGATGTGTATCGAATCTTCGGAGCTTCAAGAATTCGAAATGTGATTTCTTTTGAGACTGAATTTTCATTTTCTAAACTTAAGTAATGAGTGCCTTCGTGCAGGGTTAATACTTTACTGTTCTCGTTTTTATTTACGCTTATGTACTGTATTTTCTGATCAGGGTGCACAATTCGCAGCCTTTGGGCAGAGCCCTCCCAATGCACAAAATGCTGAACGGGAAAGGAATGCGTATAAACTCGCATTTCAGGTTTCATTAAGAGATTGAGGGACTCAGAAATCTTTTCAGTTTTTTCTATATTGCTATCAGCTAATGTCAGTCGACTACCGGTTGAAATCTGCTGTATTGAATTTGGATGTTCGGAGTTTTTCAGTTGGGCCGACCCAGATGAAATTTCGACTTCAAGACGATCGCCTTCAAGACCCTTTAAGCTGATTGTACTGCCTGGGGCAGCGGCAATATCCCATGTTTCACTTTTTAATTCTAATTTTTGATTTGATGTTTGAGATCTAACATGGCCGCGTGAAAAACGAATGCGAAATGAATCTGTGTTTTGATCTTTTTGTGGTTCAAGTACGATGAGAGTGTTTTCTTGCAGATCGATTTTAATATCATTGCTCAGTTCAATTTGAGCCGAGCTATTTTCAAGAGTTAAGATGCTGTCATTGCTTTTTAGGCGAGATCCGCGTTCGGAGTCTTCCCAAACAACAGATCCTTGACTTCGTTTTTTTACATTTTGTTTTTTAATTGTAACGACGCCTATATCTTTTGCGTGGCTCTTTTCGCGCGAATCATGGCCCGCGAGGTCAAAATTGACATCGAAGGCGAGAAGGGCAATTTGAATAATAAGTAGCGCTAGGGCGCCAGTTATGAGTTTTTTGTCCATTAAGCGTAACACCTCGTTATCTTTTCGGTTTATACGCATTTTACTGTGAGTCTTGTTGCTAGATTTCAGACTTATGTCTAACATGGTTAATATGATGACGAGCGAGGTGGCTTCAGCACAGAAAAAACGAGTTTTAATTGTCGAAGATGACGGTGCAATTCTCGCAATTTTAGAAGAGGCCATGATTCAAGAGGGCTATATTGTGAAGGCCTCGACTTCAGCCCGGGAGGCCATGGAGCTTGTTAAATCCTTTCAGCCCCATATTGTGCTCACTGATAATGATATGCCTGATATCACGGGCATAGAGATGCTTAAAGAATTACGTCGGCTCAAGAACTACGTGACGGTGATTTTTATTTCAGGCCGCACAGATAGCCAGTTTGTGGTGCAGCCGGTGCTTGCTACACTCGTGCCGCCGCGCGCCGGCCTGATCGGTGGCGTAGAGGTCGAGCGTCGTCTCGACCAGCCATCCGTCGTCGATGCGCTCGATCCCGTCGAAGATGAA
>JAGRAK010000351.1 GCA_020434645.1 Bdellovibrionales bacterium
ATATACACCGGGCATCAGTCCCGTTTGCATTCCAGTTAATGGGCAACCAAAACCGTTAAAAACACGAAGCTCACCTTCAACATATGTTGGGCCTGTGTAGTATCCAGGCTGTGCGGGGTTACCAGTTGTTGCTAGAATAAGTAAATACTGACCGGAATCATTCATACCGGCTGACACATTGTTAATTGCACCACCCGGATTATAGCCAGGGTTACCATAACCGTATCTGCCATAACCAGCAGTACCACTGCCGCTATCTCTACAACCCACGGTTAGAGCCATCAGCGCAACTACGACCGCACCAAAAGCTAGACCTTTAATGAAGTTCTTTGTTTTTTCGCTTCTGTTTTCCATTTGATTTACCCTTATCCTCTTCTTTTTTTTAAAAATTAAATCTCACCGTTAAATGCTCTTTGAATGTTCAAGTTATTAAATGTTCCAAGTTTTATATAATTATTTTGCGGATACAGTGACTTCTTCGTATTCACGCCATCACCGTTCTTCCAAGATCGGCAATCATAAGGTCCGCTTGAAATAAACCAGCAATGTGTCAGTGGCAGTGGGCCCATCGGGTAGTTGCCAAGATAGTTTTTAAACCACACTGATCCACTGGCAGAACTTGGTCCTGCGCCATCACCTAGATCGATAAATTTATCGATAACTAATATTACAGCTCCACCAAAAATCGGTAAGTACGGAGTTGGAGGTGATAAACGTCGAACTTGAGTGTCTTCAAAAAATCCATGATAAGCTGGAGCACCATTTTTCTCTGGATACGTTGTTGAAAGAAGATTGTACTTCTGGTTTTTTACGTTTCCGCTAACCGTGTTGCAGTCATCATATTGACCGCAGCCACCATCACCAAAAGTGTCTGACCGAAACTCATCTGTGTAACTGCGAGTTCCGTCTTTAAAATGAATCGATACAAGTCCGCCGTATGAATAGTCTGTACCACCTGATGAGTTTGTATAAGAACTCACTTGATATAAGCTCACACCGATTTTCACATCCGTTGGATTATTTGTCGACCAACCCGCATAAGTGTTAAGTGCTGATTGACTGGTTAAAACCAAGTCAGTTGCTGACCCTGTATTTGTCGGGCTTTCAATAGGGTTAGTAATGGGAGGTACACCACCATTTGATGGAGGATAACCGCCTACTGGAGGATATCCCGTTGGGCTACCACTTGAGTCGCTCTTTTTGCTGCTGCATCCAGTGGCAACAACCGCCATTGTGATGAAGAGTATATAGATAATGCGTCTCATGATACTTTCCTTTCGTGCCTCTTTATAAGGCCGGCCTACCTTAATTGGTGGGCCCATGCCTCATTACATTACAAGCTTCGTGCCCACTTTGTTGGCATAGCCTAACATGCTGATATTTGTAGATTTTATGGTAAAAACGACGGATCTCTAGACAAATTGTAAAAGTGTCAAACTTCACTGTATAGGACGTAAATTGTCACGAGCTAAGCTGTTAGAATCGCTTTAGTAAAAGCTCTGGCAGCGCCTAAAAAGTGTCTCAATTTGAGACACTTTTTGGATGGGTGCTGAGCTCCCCTTTTGCTAGAACTGGCGGGCGCTTTATGCGGGCGTTGGGGTAATATCTTTTTAAAATATCAAAAAAGTTAGCACCTGCCAGAGCCATAAATCGAGCACCCTTCTGGCACATACCGGCTCCGTGCCCGTGACCACGCCCCTTTAAATCAAGCCCATTATCGCTAAAAGTCAGCTCAAAATTGGTACTTTTCACACGATCATAGCCAAAAAGTCGGCGAAAATCTTGAGAATTGAGGGCGCGAACTTCACTGTGAGCGTTTAATTTAGACATGTCGGCACTCTGAAAGTGAATCAAAAGCTCATGAATTCGCCCAGAATCTGTACTCGAACCCACTGTTATGGCTGAAACCCTCTCACTTTGATTTATACCCATAGCTTTTTTAAAGGTTTGATCCAGCTCTTTTTGCCCAATGTGTGTCACCCATGCGCTCTTTGGATTGATTGCACAGCGTTCATCTTTAA
>JAGRAK010000352.1 GCA_020434645.1 Bdellovibrionales bacterium
TGTGATTTTGCCGTCAGTTGTTGGCACAAGAAGAAGCTTTGTGCCAATTGCGTTTTCAGGCGCAGCGCACTCATCCATCTGAAGATGAGCTGTATCTGCCGTGATAATGGCTTCATAGCTTTCGACTAGTGATTTGAGGCAAAGAACATTTGCCGCTGTACCGTTAAAAACAAAAAAGGGCTCACAGGTTTTACCGAATACTTTTTTAATAAGCTCTGTGGTTTTTTTGGTATATTCGTCAGTCCCATAAGCTGGGCTGTGGCCTACATTTGCATCAATTATAGCCTTTAAAAGTTGTGGGTGAACACCTGAGTGATTGTCACTGCCCAAACTGCAGGAGGCGGCACTTTCTAAATTCATGATTATTTCTTAGCATGAAGAAGAAAGGAATGCATAAAAATTGCCGCCAGCTTACTGGTTTTACTGTCTACATCCAGTGGTGGCGAGACCTCGTAAATGCCGAGACCTTGTATATTGAGCTTAGAGGCCACTTGAGGCATTATTTTTAAAAACTCATTGGGGTCAAGTCCGATAGGGGAGGCCGCACTGGCGCCAGGAGCATAGGCTGAAGAAAAGGCATCAATATCGAGACTCAAAAATACTGGTCTATTTTTTGCCAATTTTATTAGGCCATTAAAAATAGTTCTGAGGTGGCCATGGCTCTGAAGAAATGTATAAACTTTGACCTTATTTGTTTTAGCATAATCTAAATGAGCCAGGCTGCTCGAGTGCTGTTGAATCCCAATTTCATAAAAATCAAATGGGCGATATCTCTCTATGAGCTGATAAAAAGGGGTGCCACTCGTAGGCGATTTTATTAAAGGGCGTAAATCTAAATGAGCATCCAGATTAATGACAATTGGTTTTTTCTTACTAAATGACTCTAAAAAGCCCCCGACATCTGAAAAAGCATGATCATGCCCTCCTCCCAACGCAAGGAGTCGATGATTGTTCAAATATACAGATTTTACAGTCTCAAGTGCCTGATTTTGACGTTCAGCTAATGTGCCTTGGTAAGTGAGGTTGCCTACGTCTGCAATTTGCGGGAAATCAGCACGTCCCGGTGTTAGTTTTTTAAATTCAGCTCTGATGAGGTCGGGTGCTAGAGCGCTTCCTGCGCGACCATTATTTAATCGAATGCCCTCATCATCGGCATGACCCAGCAAAACATTTCGGCCGACAATTTTGGCAATATCTGAAATTTTGTAATCAGAAATAAGCTCATTCAATCGAGAATCATCAGAATAAACAGTTTTACTTGCCATAATGCATAAGATTGATAACATTTCGTTAAGATTAGTCAACTAACAGCTTGAGGAGATACATCTTGGCCCACGTCCAGTGCGCAAAAATTATTTGTGGCTCAAAATTTAAAGTTTATGACTATTTAACTTCACCAGCGAATTTGGCCGAGCAGCTGGCTGGCCACATCGATGTGAAGTGGCAGAACCCTGGTGTCGAGCTTGCTCCTGAATCTGAATTTTTATTCTTAATGACTCGCTTTGGTATTGAGCAGCCGATACGTTTTGTCGTTGATCGCATGGTTCATGGCAATTCGCTTACATATCGGCAGGTGAGTGGGGTCTATGCGCGCTTTGTGCACACTATGAAATTTGAAGAGCATGGCCAAAATGAAACTTTAGTCACAGACTTTTTGGAGTATGAAATCCCATTTGGCTTAATTGGCCGACTAGCAGATGACTTTTTCATTCGTTCAGATTTAATAAAGCTACTTGAGGCGAGACTTGAAGTAGCAAGGCTTAAGTTCGATAAAGAAAATTTAACATCAACAACAGGCGCTGCTAAAAATAATGGCAGTGCCGCAGTTTAAGGAGAGCGCATGGAACACGTATTTGGAGAGTATGGCCAACTAATAGGTCGATGGGGTCACTTTTTTGCTGGAGTCGTCTGGATTGGAATTCTTTATTATTTTAATTTTATTCAAGGCGCCTTTTTTACTGAAATCGATGGCAATACAAAAAATGTGGCCATATCAAAACTAGTCCCCCGCGCTCTTTTG
>JAGRAK010000353.1 GCA_020434645.1 Bdellovibrionales bacterium
CTTTTGTGGTTTCGAATGGGCGCTTTGTACACTTGGTTAACTGGTGTATTTCTTTTGGCGGCGAAGGGGCATCTAGCTGGCTTTGGTATTTACACAACTCCTTGGGGGATCAACATATTAATAGGTGCACTTTTGGGCACATATATGTTTTTAAATGTTTGGTTAATTATTTGGCCGAACCAAAAAGTTGTCATCCAGTCGGCCAATCAAGTGCTAGCCGGTGGCCAGCCACTCCCCGAAGCAGCGGCTTGCGGTGCAAAGGCAGGGCTTGCGTCACGCCACAACACTCTGTTTTCTATCCCTCTGCTACTATTTATGGGGATGGCTTCACATTTTAGTTACACCATTACAGCGGCAAGTCTCTGGCCAATGTGGATCGCGATTTTTGTGATAACAGGTGCACTAGAGTGCAATGCTATAAAAGGGAAGCTCGGACCAATGACAAGCGTACGGGGCGTGATTCACTGCGGATTAGCCCTGAGCGCTGTATTATTTATTGTGGTTAAATTATTAACTTAAATAGTGCCGCATTTTTTGAGGGCACTTTGCAGTGCCTTCATGCAGTTCAGATTTAATAAGCCCATTTTATCTATAAGTAACTTTTTGAGAGCTTCTTTAACAGGGAGCTTTTCGTACATAATAAGCTTATCAAAAGCGTTAGCTGTGGCCACAATCATTGAGATCTGATCGAGATCACGCTCTTTTAACTTTCTAGGTCCTGAACCATCGAGCTTTTCATCATGCTTTGCGACCACATCTAAAATGACAGGATCATAAAAGTCTGATTTTTTTAAACGTTCATGGGCGGCAAAGGTGTGTTTTTCGTAAATGATTTTTTCTGCTTTAGTTAGTTTTTCTGGCGGAACGCTAAGATTGATATTGTTGTAACTGTTTTCAATATCATGAATCATACACCCAAGCGCCATGGCCTCAAGCTCCATAGGGCGAGATTCATTTAAATTCATTTCGCACGCAATAGCTAGCGCGAGTGCCGCAACGGTTACCCCATGATGTGAAATATTAAAATCAGGATTTGTAAGTTCAACTATTGGTTTTAGGGCTTCTGGTTCGACCTGAAGAAATGCTTTAAATTTTTTAGCGGCTTCAAGGGCGACTGTGTAGTGCGCAAAACTCTCAGGGTCATCAATAAGATCCTCGGCTGTGGCCTGTAAGGCCCCATGTATAACTTGAGCTCTGACCTCTACAGATTTTTCTTTAGATTTTGCATAAGCATTCTCAACATTTTGATGTATGTAGCTTTTGTAGACTTCTATTTGTTCTTCTGGGATATACATTTTTTTTAATTTTTTGCTCTTCAGTCGTTCGAGACGATCGCCCTCAAAGCTATCGCCCTCACGGCAAAATAATATAAATTTACCAGCCACTTGCACATATGCATTAAAAGGAATTTTTAAATCCCCCCGCAGCGTACTCACTCGAATGGCTATATACTGATTCATATTTGTATTATCGGCTTATAGGACAAAAGATCAATCACTCAAAAGAGTCTAATGCCCATTTTGCGAGTTCTCCTAGACGTGAGTCGGTGAGGAGTTTTGTCACCTCAGGCTTAAGAGAAAATAAATTATGGTTAGCTGCAACGATTAAAGCATTTCTTTTAAGACCAAAACCACGAGCTCTCGCCAGTGGGCTCCCTTTAAAATGTCGTTCAAGCTCTTTGTTTGAAGATGAGAGTATAAATCGCAGATCGGCAGTGAGTGTTAAATTTTTGTTAAGCTTTGGCAATTGCTCGAGTTTAACAATTTCTCCGAATATTTTTTCGTTCCATGGGCAAACCGTTTGGCAAATATCACAGCCGAAAAAATTATCACCTATAAGAGGCCTTAGTGATTCTTCAGGGACTGTCTTAGATTCAATTGTTAGATAGGATATGCAGCGACGAGCGTCTAGTTTGCGGGGCGCCACAATTGCATTTGTAGGGCAGGCATCAATACATCTGGCGCAAGTGCCACAGCGATCAGGATGAATTTTTTGAGCGATATTCAGTTCGAGCGTAG
>JAGRAK010000354.1 GCA_020434645.1 Bdellovibrionales bacterium
ACCATGGAGGTCTCGTTTTTGTCGATCTGCGTGACCGTTCTGGGCTCGTTCAACTGGTTATGAACCCCCAGTCTGAGGCTTGTCAGGCTGCTAAAGATATTCGTGGTGAGTATGTCATAGCTATTCAGGGTAAAGTGCGAGCGCGACCTGAAGGTATGCGAAATAAAAAAATGAAGACTGGTGATATCGAGGTTGAGGTCGATCGGGTTGAGATTTTATCTGAAGCTAAGACGCTGCCATTTGATCCGGCCGACGAAAAAGTTTCTGAGATGCTTCGTCTTAAGTACCGCTATTTAGATTTGCGATCGCCGCGTCTTCAATCTCATTTAATAAAACGTCATGAGGTGATGATGTTTGTTCGTGAGGCTTTAGATGCAGAAGGCTTCGTTGAGGTTGAAACTCCCATACTTTATAAATCAACTCCAGAAGGTGCGCGTGATTATCTTGTACCATCGCGAGTGAATCCGGGGACATTTTATGCTCTCCCGCAAAGTCCACAAACTCTAAAACAGCTTTTAATGATTTCTGGAATGGATAAGTACTTTCAAATCGCTCGATGTTTTCGCGACGAAGATTTGCGTGCGGACAGGCAGCCGGAGTTTTCACAGATTGATTTAGAAATGAGTTTTGTTGACCGTGATGATGTCATGGCGGTGGCAGAGAATGTGATGCGCAAGGTTTGGCAGAAAATGAAAAATGTCGATATCGGCAAAGTGCCGGTTATGACATACACCGAAGCGATGAATCGCTTTGGTTGCGACAAGCCGGATTTGAGAATTTCTTGGGAGCTTAAAGACCTTACAGAGAAATTAAAAAATTCGACATTCAAAGTATTTTCAGATGTGGGCTCGCGTGGTGGTTCAATCAAGGGTCTTTTTGTGCCAGGTACAGGTGCATACTCTCGTGGCCAATTTGATAAGCTCACTGATAAAGCGAAACAGATGGGCGCAAAGGGTCTCGTTTACATTAAGATTGATGACAAAGATCAGGTCACATCTCCGGTTTCTAAGTTTTTCTCTGAAGCTGAGCTTCGTGATATTTACCAAGCTTGCGGCGGCAATGAAAAAAACGGAACTGTATTCATAGTGGCTGATGATTATTCTGTTTCTTGTGCAGCCTTATCAACGCTGCGGTTGCATTTAGCTGCTGAACTAAAAGCTATAGACACAACTCGTGATCGATTTTTATGGGTAGTTGATTTTCCGTTACTCGATTACTCACCAGATGAAAAGCGCTGGGTGGCCTGTCACCATCCGTTCACTGCTCCTAAGGCAGAAGACTTGCAAGCCATGATTGATAGAAAAGAAAGCGAGTACGGGCGACTTAAAGCCAATGCTTACGACTTTGTTTGTAACGGCAATGAGATTGCAGGCGGAAGCATTCGTATTCATCGTGGAGATGTTCAAAAGGCTATGTTTGATGCTTTGGGTATGACAGAGGATGAAATAAAATTGAAATTTGGTTTCTTTATCGAAGCGTTAACTTACGGTACCCCTCCTCATGGCGGAATTGCTTGGGGCCTTGATCGCCTTGTCATGATTTTGTGCGGAACAGAAGCCATTCGGGAAGTCATCGCATTCCCGAAAACGGCGAAGGCCACAGATCTTATGGCTGATGCGCCGAGTATAGTGGCTCGTGAACAGTTGATTGAACTTAACATTCGTCACATCGACAGTTCTAAAGTCTAGTTCAGATGTAGGTCTAGTTTGTCTCAGAATTAGACATTCGCCCATAGTCTATAAAATCAAACCGTCCGAAGAGTTTGTTGATAGAGAAATGGATTTTCTCTCGCTACAAATGATGTTCCGCACATGGAGGTGACGGATATGGATAAAATAAGTGGAATCTTACCTGCAACAGCAAGAATAACGGCTGTAGATCTTCGTAATAGTGGAACGGCCAGATCAGGCACGCCAGGATTTGGGCGAGCCGTACGTCGGTATCGACTACGCCTGGCAGAACAGCAAGGACGACGCCCCCAGCGCCCACGAGTG
>JAGRAK010000355.1 GCA_020434645.1 Bdellovibrionales bacterium
AAACACCACTGCTTTATCTGCTAAAATTAAAGAGGCCTATTTAAAGCTTGGTATAGATTTTGTTATTCTCGTGGGCGATGAAAATACAATTCCGATGTTTTATCTAAGTACAAGTGGCTCAAGTCGAACACCATCTGATCTTCAGTACTTTACTATGGATGGCGCAGGTGACAATATACCCGATGTTTTCTATTCGCGACTGGCATCAAATGATCCTGGGGGACAGCTGCAAAATGCTATGGATTTTGAAGCTGGGCGGGGCGCACCGGGTGGCTTTAATCATGTCGTAGGAATTGCGTCAAACGAGGGGTCGAACCCCTCTGATAATGAATATATAACTTCTATTGAACAAAAATTTTCAACTTCGCTAGGGAGTCAAGCTTCACATTTTTATCAAGACAGCCAAGACTCAAATCCGGTGAAATTAAATGATAAGTTAAATGATGGTGCTTTTTGGGTGACATATATGGGGCACGGTAGTGGTTTTGCGTGGCCGAGTATGAATGTGTCTTATATGACAAAACACATTCCGCTTTTGAAAAATAAAAACTCTGTGAAGCCTGTTATTATTGATGTGGCCTGCCAGAATGGGCGTCTTCAGTCTGGTCGTTTGGGAGTGGCATTTTCAACCTTGACCCCAAATGGACAATCAAATGCCTATGGTGCAGCGGCTTACTATGGTGGCACAGTGGATATTTCTTGGCATCCTCCGGCAGTGATGGCGCAAGGAATTGCATTTGAACAAACCGATAAAAAGTTTAAGCATTTGGGTGAGGCGTTAATGGCCGGGCAACTTTATTTGGCGGCACATTGGAACGACAAAAAAAGCTTCACCGACAACTTGATTTGGTATCATCTACAGGGTGACCCCGGTATGGATATCGGATTTTAGAAGCTGCTCTTTTTTAAAGCTTCTTCTAGTGACTGCGGCTCTATGCCAAGTCTCTTTAGGTCATCAGTCGAGTTAAATGTTCTGGCGTCGCGTAGTCCGCGCAAATTATCAGACGAAATTGGCAAGTTAATACCGAGTCGCTCGGCAGAGACTGTTGCCAGCAGAGCCAGTTCGCCCGGGGCTTTGATGATGTAATTTTTTGTTTTTAGATATTTTTGCAAAATTCGATAAAACTCTATCGGCTTAGTGGGATCAGGGTGCGCGACGATAAATTGACCAATCTTTTTAGTGATTAAGATATTTTCAACGGCTGCGCATAAATCGTCTATAGCTATAAACTGTAAGCCGTGTGCCTTTGAAAAAAAGACGGGCACAATCGGCATGCGACTCATTAAATTTTTGATTCGTAGAAATAAACCCCCATGACCGACTACAGTCCCAGGCTTAATTATCACATCTTGACTCAAATTCATTTTGTCTTCTAGTAGGAGTTTGCATTTTCCGTACTGAGAGGTGGCGCCTTCGTGGGCAGCAAGAGAAGACATAAGAATAAATTGAGCTTCGGAGTGTCTTTTCGTCAGCTCATAGAGTTTGTGGGTTCCGGTCACATTGTCATAATTTGAGCGTTTAGAGTTTGTAGAGTGGGCGCAGTGAATGACAGCGGAAATTTCTGAATCTTTGTCAGTATTAAAACAGTTAAGATCAATTTTATCTGGGAGGTGGCATTCGTATACAGAGTGAGCCCCTATTGATTTTAAAACAGGTTCATGGGCTATATTTTTAACGAGTGCCCGGATAGTCCAATTTGATGTTCGACTTTTTGAAAGAGAACTCACTAAATTTCTACCGATAAAGCCATTGGCGCCAGTAATAATCACAATTTTATTTTTAAATTTCTGATTAGAGCTCACGGCAGACACCTTTGGCCACTCGGCGAGCATTGGCCATAATAGTAAAAGTCAGTCCTTTGGCGGGTAGGTGTCTCCAAGGTGAAGAGTCAGCCACGTACACGCCAGGAAGATCCCAAAGTTCACCGCTGGGTTGAGTAGAATATCTCTTTGGGCTATCGGAGACCGGCAGGGAGCCAGCATAGTG
>JAGRAK010000356.1 GCA_020434645.1 Bdellovibrionales bacterium
CGCACTGTGATTTATCGAAGTCGAATATCCCCAGAAGTCGTTCGAACAAAAACAGATCCTCCAGAAGATCCGCGCAAGCGACCACTGCGAATTTGTTGTGATGATAACCGTGTGAGCTTTAAAAAGCCGGGTACCGCAAGTGTCCCTTCCGCTGTTCCTAGATTAACCCAAGCGCCACTCGAATTCATTTTTAAATTCACTGCACCCTCAGCACTTTCAACACGCACATCCGCAACCCCGCGAACATCTGCGTAAACAGCTCCCTGGCCAGAGCGCCCGCGAAGCTCTCCCTCAAACTTCTCGATACGAAGTGGAGCTATACCATTTTTAAATTCAATACGCCCCTTCACACTCGTTAAGTGTGAAGCACCTTTAAATGTATTAAAATGAACATCACCTGTTACATTCTCTACGCGAGATTCTCCTGTAAAATTCTGTAAATCAATTTTACCTTCAACATTTTCAATTCGCACTTTTGCTAGATAGCTATCGACTTTAACCTGACCTTTGCGATCACGAACAATAACGCTGCCCTCCTGATTGGTGACACTCAAATCACCCTGGCCCTTGCTCACAATCACATCCGATTTAATTGAGGTTACATTAAGAGAATTTAAAAGATTATGGATCTCAATTTTCCCTTCATTCCAATTGATATGAACCGGCAGAGATGGGCCAGTCACCTTGATAAAAAACTCAGGCTGATTTTTTTCAGCAAGCACTTCGGCCCAGACTTGCTTTGAAGCGGGGCCCTCTATGCGCACTTGGACTTCAGAGCCCTCACGCTTAAAACTAAACTGCCACTCATCTTTATATTTTTCAGATGTTTTCGAAGCATCTTCAGCCACTTCAACACGTATAACATTAGAGGCTTCACTCACCTGATACTCTACAGAGCCTTGAAACCCCCGGATCATAACCTGATCCCCCTTTTGCACCTGCATCTGCACCGGCGCCAAACTATGAGCAGCCTCAGCTCGCGTTTCATGTGGCAAAAAAAGAAAAACTAAAGCTAGCAGTAAAACAATCACCATTAAATAGCGGACTTTAATAATTGTAGTTTCGGCTGGTGCCATGACTGCCTCCCCAAGCAAAATCCATGTGCGCATTGCGACACAAATTCAAAGTTATATTCTACTGTGACTTCATATTGTGAGCACACCGGCTTTCGGTTGACAACTAAAACTCAAAAATTACACAATCAGCTCGCACAAAATTAGTAAAGGAGCACAAAATGTCTTCATCGGTATTTATAGTTGGCGCATCACGAACACCCGTTGGCACTTTTCAAGGTGGTCTTTCCTCCACTCCCGCTCCAAAATTAGGAGCTGCTGCAATTAAAGGCGCGCTGAATATGTCAGGCCTTCAAACTGGCCAAGTTGAGGAGTGCATTATGGGGCAGGTGCTCACTGCTGGAGTTGGTCAAGCACCGGCAAGACAGGCTGCAATTGCCGCAGGACTCCCCACATCTGTGCCATGCATGACTATAAATAAAGTTTGTGGATCTGGCCTGAAGGCTTTAATGCTCGGCTGCGACTCGATTCAACTTGGTCGAGCAGGAGTTGTTGTTGCCGGCGGACAAGAGAATATGTCGTTAGCTCCTCACCTTCTAGAAAACTCTCGTAGTGGTTATCGCCTCGGCCCAGTTACCGCGAGTGATTCAATGGTAAAAGATGGATTGTGGGATCCTTACAATAACTTTCACATGGGCAGTGCTGCTGAGATTTGCGTTCGTGAATACAAAATGACTCGCGAAGAGCAAGACGCATTTGCCATTGAAAGTTACAAACGGGCGCAAAAAGCGGTCACAAGCGGTGCCTTTAAAAATGAAATTACTCCTGTTGATGTCTCCGGCGGAAAAACTACTGCAACCGTAGCTGACGATGAAGAACCGGGAAAAGCAAAGTTTGATAAAATGCCCGGCTTACGCGCGGCTTTTGAAAAAGAAGGCACAATCACAGCTGCAAATGCGA
>JAGRAK010000357.1 GCA_020434645.1 Bdellovibrionales bacterium
GCACTATTTAAAACCACTTTCGCTGCTATTTTATTTTGCGCCATGATGAGGCCAAGTGAGCCACAGCCCGTAAAAGGCTGCTTCACAGCCTCCAAGTAGCTCACAACAAATGGTTCAAGAAGACCCTCTCCACAAAACTCTTCTACTAAATTGAATACAACCTTCGGCTTAAATTTTTTAATATCATTTTTAAGTGGAGTCAGTGTGTTCTCTATTGCACATATTTTGACTTTATACCCCAAGCGCTTCAAAGCCTCTCGAACATAGTACTCTGTGCGCCACAAAGAATTATCAGCAACAGCAACACTTTTTACTTTCTTATCGGGAACAAAATCTTTATGGCAGAGGAGAAGGACTCTCATTTTTTCTGATTAAGTAAATGCTCGAAGTACTCGTAAGCCTCTGGTGTTGACCAATCATCTACTCCCGCGACTTTGCGAATAAGTTTTCCGTCTGGTCCGATAATATACGACTCAGGAAGCCTTGATGTCCCAAATTGATTGGCAACAGTATAACCTTTATCCCAAGCCACATAGACATTAGGGTCGTTCACTTTAAACGCCTTTAAAAAAGCCGTCACATCGGCCTCTTCATAATCAGCAGAAATCGCAAGTAAAACAATATCGCCCTTAAACTTACCAACAAGCTTCATGAGTGAAGGAAACTCGGCAATACACGGGTCACACCAAGAAGCCCAAAAGTTTAATATGATAAGTTTACCGGCAAAGTTTTTAAGAGATAGAGTTTTGCCATCTATTGACTCAATAGAAAAATCAGGAATTCCACTTTTTTCAATTTCGTTTAATTTAACCGCCGCTTCAGGTGCGCGCTGGCCTTGAGATAGAAAGTCATGATAGCGAATCCAAGCCGCACCCAGTACGAACGCAAAAGCGATGACCATGGCCATCGCTTTATGTGCGGGTGTGAATTTCAAAGGATTTCCCTATGACTTTCTATTAATTTTGCGTGATTTTGACTTCATTGCACGAACATTCTTCTTATGCGCTGCTCGTACTTTAGCAAGGGCTTTTGCTTTTTTAACAGCTCCTGCATCACCTTTAACCGTTGTCTCGCCGCCTTTTGCCGCTTCAGGAAGTTTGTAATCAACAAACTCAATGAGCGCCATCGGAGCTTTATCACCTGGGCGCAAACCCGCTTTAATAATGCGCGTATATCCACCAGCACGAGTTTTAAAACGTGGGCTGATATCATTAACTAGAGCAGCGGCAGTTTTTTCGCTGCCAAAACGAGAAACAAGTAATCTTCTCGATCCGATATCTGCCTTTTTACCAAGCGTAACGGCTCTCTCAACATGTCGCTTTAGCTCTTTAGCCTTAGCGAGTGTTGTTGAAATTCGTCCGTGCTCAACTAGCGATATTACAAGTCCTTTTATCAAAGCCTTGCGGGCGCCGCCGCGTCTACCGAATGAATGTGAATGCTGCTTATGTCTCATCTTACAACTCCTAAAATATCCAGAGACTATTGCTCTGGAGTGCTTGTACCCATTCCAGTCGCCGCAACAACCGGAGCACTTGGCTTCACCGGAACATTGTTTGGATCCCAACCAACCGGTGGCCATCCATCAATTTTCATTCCGAGATGAAGGCTCATGCCAACTAAAATCTCTTTAATTTCATTCAAAGATTTGCGACCAAAGTTTTTAGTCTTTAGCATTTCAGCTTCAGACTTTGTCACGAGTTCGCCAATAAAACGAATGTTTGCATTTTTTAAACAGTTTGCGCTGCGAACAGAAAGCTCAAGGTCATCAACCGAACGGAATAAATTGTCGTTCAACTTAGGGCTTGAAGTTTTCACTTCTTCTTCTTTTGGCTCTAAATTTTCATCAAAAGTTAAAAAGATTTGAAGTTGTTCTTTCATGATTTTTGAACCCAACGACACGGCCTCTTCAGGCTTAAGTGAACCGTCAGTCCAAACTTCTAACTCGAGAGCATCAAAGTCTGTTCT
>JAGRAK010000358.1 GCA_020434645.1 Bdellovibrionales bacterium
AGGCCGCAGAAAAATATTCAACTTTACCATGACCATAAGGATGATCTTCATCTACAGGCAGTGCTGCATAATAAATCACCACAACCCCAATGATGGCCGTTACGACATTTACGATACTTTCTAGAGCATCAGAGTAAATGGCCTGAGAATGCGTGATATTGAAAGCCCAGAATTTTATACCCAAGACCAAAAGGCTCACAAAAAAAGTGCCGACGGCAGCCCACATGCGAATTTTTATTTCTCTCTTTGAAATTTGGGCGGCTTGAATCATCTCGTCATCTCGCTAGTTCGCTATGCAGCCTGCAAATTACAACTCACTTATTTATTACCCACATTGCGACGGAGTAACTGCTTGCCAATAGTTGTGACATTTGAAGTACCACTTTCAGCTGCAAAATCATAGTACTCAACTCGATTTCGGCCTTTTTCTTTAGAATTGTATAATGCCCGGTCTGCATATCGAACCAGAGTGCGCGCATCAACTGATGGGCTCCCCTCGGATGTAATGGCGTAGCCCAAACTAGAGGTTAATTTTTTTGAATGTTGATCATTTGTAAATGTTGTACTTTCAATAGTGGTGCGCAATCTTTCACAAAATGTTTCAGCACCCTCTGCATTTGTTTCAGTGAGAACTATTAAAAATTCATCTCCACCATAGCGAGCAGCGAAATCCACCTTACGCATATTTTCTTTTATTATTTTACCAACTTCAGCCAATATATAACTGCCAAACAAATGATCATTTTCATCATTGGCTGATTTAAAGTGATCCATATCCATCATGACAACGGCAACAGAGCGATTGTAACGACTCGAGCGATCAAGCTCATAATCTAATTTTTGATAAAGAGAGCGCATATTAAACAGGCCTGTCAGATCATCAATATCGACTAATTCTTTTAGTCGCGCATTTGCCCGCGTGAGTTCGTCACGAATATCTTTAATACGCAAATGACATCGAATTCTAGACAGGAGCTCGAGCGGATTAAAAGGTTTACAAATATAGTCGTCAGCACCAGCATCCAGCCCGCGCATCACATCATCGGGGCTTGATTTACCTGATACAAAAATTGTTGAAATATACTCTTGGCCATTGCGCAGAAAGCTGAGCGTCTCAAGGCCGTTTAAACCCGGCATATTAACATCCAAAAGCACAAGATGTGGCCGCCACTCTGATATTTTAGCAACAGCCTCACTGCCTGAGTTTGCGGTTTCAACTTGATAACCGTCCCACTCCAGTGCTTTTTTGAGTATTTTAAGGCTCTCTGGGTCATCATCGACAGTTAGCACTTTTCGCTTTTGATTTTCGACTTTTGAAGACATACATTTAGGATAACTTCGATTACATATATCGAGAAGAAATTGAAAAAAATATGACTTTCGACTAGAAAGAGGGCTATGTCTTATCCACACTTAGAAATTGAAAATCGCTGGCAAGAAAAATGGGCTAAAGATCAGGTCTTTACAGCCAAACTCGATAAATCAAAGCCTAAATATTATGCTCTTGATATGTTCCCCTACCCATCTGGAGCAGGACTCCACGTCGGTCACTTGGCCTCCTACACACCCACTGACATTGTGTCCCGTTACAAACGAGCGAAGGGCTTTAATGTTTTACACCCGATTGGCTACGACGCCTTTGGCCTACCCGCCGAGCAATATGCTATTCAAACCGGCATCCACCCAGCCCAGACCACAGATAAAGCCATTGAAAACTTTCGCCGACAGCTAAAGTCTTACGGCTACAGCTTTGATTGGAGTCGAGAAATCTCGACCTGCAGCCCTGAGTTTTACAAATGGACTCAATTTATCTTTTTAAAACTTTTCGAACGAGGCCTCGCCTATCAAAAAGAAGCGCCAGTGAACTGGTGCCCAGAGCTTCGAACTGTGCTCGCCAATGAAGAAGTCGTAGATGGCAAATCTGAACGCGGAGGACACCCTGTCATTCGCGTAAAGAT
>JAGRAK010000359.1 GCA_020434645.1 Bdellovibrionales bacterium
TATAAAATTACGACGGTTGCAGGTCTTGCCGTCGCCTTAAAGACTCGCCTGAATGGCCAAGTTTTAGATTCGACTGTTTCTTCGAGAATAGTCGAGTTTTTACGAAGTCCGTCCGAAAAAACATTTTTAAAAGTTTTGGGTGATAATTCATTGCAAGAGATGCAAGAGTATATGTACGGCGCCGATCCTCTTAATCCATCAGCCGAAAGTTTACTGGGGCAATATATTAAAGAAACTGGTGCTGCGACTTTAGTTCGAACTTTTCCTCAAACGGGCAAGGCTCGTCGACAAGGTACACCAAAACTTGTTGTGGCTATCAGCAGTGAGACTGCAAAGAAATATCATAAGTATTTCGATAAACCAGAATTTCTTCTTCATTACCATTACCCAGAACAAGGCACTTTGCAGTTCGGGCAAGCTGGTGTTATTGGATCTTACGGTAGTTTAAGTAGAAATGATTTTGTGCGGTTTACAGAATTAGGCACGATAGTGCCACATATAGTATTGAAAACCACAGAGGCCGGTCGTGCCCGTAATTTTTTTAGACTCGGCGCTCGAAATATTGAGATAGCACTAACGCCATGGTTGCTAACCGGTTACTGCGCCATGGGTGGTTATAGTAGCTGTACACACTGGGTGGGTAATATCCCGATTGGTGACGAAAAAGTAGAGAGTTATACTTTTCCAGGAAAAATAGATCGCTTTGCTCACAATGAAGTGAGCAAGAAGCCGCAAACTCAAATACTTCAGCCATACAATGATTATGTAGACGATAAAAACTTAACTTCGGTATGGACTGTGCCAGGGCATATGCAGCTTTGGGAAGTACTTGGGCTAAGAGGTCCACAAATTGGTGGGCTACTCGCTAGTCCGGGATTTGTCGCTCATGTGCTATCGGCCAGAACAAGCGTTGAACGTGTTCCGGTTGTTTTTCTAGTTGTAAAGGATCATAAAGCGCCAATACCTGCGAATTTTCCAATGTGGACGAACCCAATTTAATTTTTGTTATCGAAAGAGAGACCCTAATATGTTTAAACTTATATTTTCGTTAATTCTTGTTTTCACAATAGATGCGAGTGCGGCTAAAAAAGTGCCGTGTAAAACGCTTTTGCAAAATACAGTGCAAGTGGGGTTATCAAATTACCAATTAATTGGCGGACTGACTTTAAAATATTACTTGTATAAAATTGAATCCCGCATACGAAAAGACGCGGCAAACAACAGTCAGCTTATTTTGCTCCCGGAGTTGACGTCTCTAGACCTCGTTGACTTTACTGATGAGGTGAATATTGTATCGCAGCTTGATAAGATAGCAAAATTTGCCACGCCGAAGATCGTTCGACATATAAAAAACTTAGCTAAAGAATTAAATGTTTATATTATCTTGGGTGGCACGCCGCGCAGTGTGGATAATAAAATTTATAATAGTGCTGTCATGGCTATGCCGAATGGTCACGTAGAGTACCAAGAGAAAATATATTTAACCCCTGCTGAAAAAAGTTGGAGCTGGACAGGTGGCGATAAGTTAAAAGTTTTTTCTACCCCGCTGGGTAAAATTGTTGTTCTCATTTGTTATGATAGTGAATTCCCAAGTTTATCGGCACTATTATCGGCTGAAATGCCCGATATAATTTTAGTGCCATCAATGACCGATGCGCCCGGTTTTACGAGAGTGCGTTGGTCAGCTCAAGCTCGTGCAATTGAGCATAAGGCCTTTGTAATCATGAATGGTGTTTACTCTACAGATATTCCCGGTTGGGATCTTTCGGCTCAAGCCGCCGTACTGTCGCCGGCGGACAGTCAGTTTGAAGGTATAATGGCGGAGGGTGAGAATTACTTAACTTATATTTTGCCACTAGAGCAACTGCGTGAATCGCGTCAATTGAACGAGCCCTACCCAGCGGCTGATGAGACGAGTTTAAATAAATCAGTACAGGTTGAACGTGTAACGG
>JAGRAK010000035.1 GCA_020434645.1 Bdellovibrionales bacterium
TTTTTATTATCCCACTTGTGAACTTTCTTCTTCGCTCAAAACCCAAAGTTTTTCGTGGCCCCTATTATTCTATCGATTTCTTGCGGTGGTATATTCATAATGCTCTCACTTATGTTGCCCGCTATACATTTCTAGAATTTATTACGCCAACCCCACTCAACCTGCTTTTTTTCAAAATGATGGGCATGCATATTGGCCGCGGCACTCAAATCAACACCACAAACATTTCAGATCCGGCACTGATTACAATGGGTAACTACGTCACAATCGGCGGCTCAGCCACCCTATGCGCTCATTACGGTCAAGAAGGCTATCTTGTGATTTCTCCAGTTAAAATTGGGGACAAAGTCACAATTGGATTAAAGGCATCCGTCATGGGTGGAGTTGAAATTGGTGATGGCGCAAAAATTATGCCCCACTCAGCTGTACTACCGAAAACAATTATCGGCGCCGGCGAGGTCTGGGGTGGAGTCCCCGCCGTAAAGCTTTCGTGAGGCTCAATTCACTTAGGAGCATTTTTCGACGCACCTAATCTTAAAAAGGTTACCAGGTACCTTATTTACGCGGGTACAGCCCGTACTTACTGAGCAGAGCTGCCGTTTGCTCCTCAAGGTAAATCGTAAGATCTGCAGTTTTGCCGCCTGGCAGAAGCAGCTCTTGGCTTGTGAAATTTTTCAAGCGCACCGAACGCGAAAGCGCAGCTCTCGATTTTTCATTTTTAGCTAAAGGAAGGTTATGAACTTCTACAATGGCACCTGCCTCAATATTTTGATCTGATGGACGCTCTACAATTTTAAGTAAGCTCGCATTTTTTTCTAACTGAATAACTTGAAGAATGGCGATTGGTGAAGTCGTTCGTTTAGGACGAAAGACCAAGTCACTCGCACAAGGCTCATCCTTCCAAGTATAATCGACATTGTAAATTTTAAATCGATCACCTACGCGAATTCCGGCTACAGAGCCAGCCGGTATAATGAACTCAGCTTGATCTTGGTAGATATGAACAATTCGAGTACTCCAATCAGTCTCAACAGAATTTAATTCTTTTGTTAGATTCTGCAAACTATTCGCCATTGTTTTTTGCGTTAGCTTGAATAGCGGGGTTTGACGAAAGTATCCTAGCTCTAATCCAAGTCGACCAGCATCGAGGTTTATATTGAACTCTGACTTACTCAGTTCGCCGACACCCATTACATCAACAATTGTCTCCTTCGGACGAAGTGCTTCGCTTAAATGCATCGAAGCCTGCATCTTACCTTTTTCAGTTTTAATATTTAAGCTGAGCGCATTTAAAAAGCCTTTTAAGATATCAAAACCAAATCCAATATTGTTATTGCCTGTTATTTCAAAAGCCAGCAAGCTGGTGTCGAGTTCATAGTCCACAAAATCGACTTCACAATATGGTTTATCTAAATCACCCAATCCCGTTTTGATACCTTCGCTCACAGAGTTTAGATCACTTAAACCACTATTGTTTTGAAACCCCTCGCCACATCCTACGGCAAATACAGATGCCCCAATGAGAATTAATTTTTTCATAAGCCCTCTCTTTCTTGAATTATTGCATTCGGACTATTGTCTAGCCGACTAAAGTCTTGAAAAAAGTGTCAGGTTAATTTACGAAAAAATGTCAGTTTTATTTACACATAAGCGAGTTCTATTTATAAACAGCTCTAAAAATGAGCTCTTGTTTTTTTTTAAAAAAAACCGATAGGAACTTAACGATTCAATCAAAACACTCGCGGAGATCAAATTGAAACAATGGGTAAAAAAGTTGCTTGAGCAATTTGATATGGGGAGCGATCCCAATGACCCGAAATCAGCAAACACTATGCCCACTGACCTGACTGAAGATCGTGCCACAATTCTATTTTTAATCGACACCTATAGTAAACATCTTATTGAAATTGATGCGCGCCCGACTAGAAAGGTTCGAGCAATATTTGATGAGTTCGCGAAGGGCTTTCTTAAACCAACTACAGCTCAATCTGAAAAATTACTATTTAGGTTTAGACAATTTTTCGCCGGATACAGAATACAAGAGTACACCTATCTGCAAAAAACTTTTGAAGACTTTAAAGGTATAATATGGGACTTTGCCGATCAACTAAATGAGAGCGTGCGCGCAGAGCAAAATCGAGACGCTCAAGTTCGCACAAGTTTAGATGATTTGCGAGAAGCTGTCGAAGCCAACTCAATTGATGAGTTAAAAGAAAAGTCTCGAGAATTCATTGATTTTTACATAGAACTACAAAACAAAACCGAAGAAAAAAGAAATCATCGCCTTGAAAGCGTTAGAAAAAACCTAGCACAAGTTAAAAAGAAATTTGATGAAGCAAGTGAAACAGCAAGACGAGATCACTTGACTGGCGCCTACAACAGAAAGCGCTTTGATGAAATTACAAAACACGCCCATGAGCAGTTTAATAAAGTCAGTGAGCCCACAACTCTTCTGACCCTTGATATAGATTACTTTAAAAAGATTAATGATGTATTTGGCCATGATGCCGGAGATCATGTACTAAAAGATCTCGTACAACTTCTATTTAAATTATTTAAAAATGAAACAGATGCCATCTCAAGAGTTGGCGGCGAAGAGTTCGCTATCGTTTTACCGCAAATGCAAATAATGGACGCTGTAAAAAAAGCAGAAGAAGTTCTAAGCCAAGTACGTAATGAAGTTATTATTCACAATGATGTGCAGATTCGCTTTACCGTCTCTATCGGCATTGCCCAGCTCGGCGCCGGAGAGTCTCTTGAAGCCTGGATTAAGCGCTCTGATCAGGCTTTATATAAATCAAAAGAATCTGGTCGAGATCAATATACCGTGTCAGCTTATATAAATAAATCAAATGTTGCCTAAGCCCGATCTTGCCGTTGTGGCATTATTTAACTCATGCGCTTTGTGATTTGAGAAACCGACTCATCATCAGAGTTCATAATGTCACAACAGAGTTCAATACCGTCTCCATTACCAACTAATGAGAAGTTCAAATTAATGTAGTTTTTTTCTAACACTGATTTGGCAATCAAAAAATTCATATCATTTTCTATTTCGACTACGTCCGAATCTGTAGTCGAAATATTATCAATAAAAAGCACCCTTGCACCGTTCGGGACTTTTTCAAGGTTGAGGACAATATTTTTAGCTTTAAAATCTTTTGAAGCCCGCATTTGCATAAAACTGAGTAAATTCTTAAATACCATTCGTGCGTCTCGCGCCGGCAATGAAACTTCACCAACGAATTGAACCCGCTCATCAATCACAGTTGCACCTCGTTTTGCCACCTCGACTTTAAATGTCGGCAAAAATTCAGAAAGAATTTTATATAGATCACATTTTGCAACGGCCGCTTTGCCTGGTTTCGAAGATGACTTAAGTGCATCTATAAAATTTGAAATTCTATCTAGATTATGATTAACGGCTTTAAGTCGATCTTCAGCCTCCTCAAGTGAGGCCGCAGACTTCAACATATTAATATCTGTTCGAATACCACTAATGGGGCTACGCAAAACACCATAAACGCCCTCAGCCATTTCTTTTTGCGCCTCATCTCGCTCCGAGATTACCTTCTGTTGCAATTCACGCTCGGCATGAGTCACCATATGAAACTCGAGCGCTTTAAATCTATTCTGCGCCTCATTAACCGAATCAGCACCGCTCAGCATAATAATTAAAAAAAGCACAAGACTAAAAATTAAACCAGCTACCGGGACTCTCCAAGTTGATTGTAATTTTTGAATAAGTGGCACCTTCGCTCCAGAATATGTCGATCGCAGCTTCATACTAATACCAGAACCGGCCAATTCAGCTTGGCTTACGATTTCGCCACCAGCCAAGATATCTTCAAACTCATTGTCGCCGGCTAGCCTTACTTGATTTTCTGCTCGAGATAATAGTTCGCTACCAAAACTGTCATAAATATAGACCGCTGTTACTACATCGCCTGAGTGATCACTAAGTCGTTTATTTTGAAAATCAAGTTTTTCTGCTGGGATCAAATTAAATATAAATTGAAATGATTCAGTTGCTAATTTTTCTGAGGGTGCAAGTTTACGAATAAACATGGCATAAGGCCGATCATTTGCTCTAACAAAGTAAACCACCTCTTCGGTATTGGCTAAATTACTCTCGTGAAAGACTATCAGTTTTTTTTGCGCTTCGATTAAATCTATAGCGCCATCACTCGCCTGATGAATGGGAGTTTCTGAAATACGAATAAGACCATTTTCAGCCAGAGCAAACTTGGCCGAAAGCACGCTGTGCTCAGTCAAATTTATAATAACAGTTTGAGCTCCACCCTGCCAGTCACCTAAAGCCTTGACGTGCTGATCGTGCAAAAGTTTTTTTTGAATGAGTACGTCACGTTTGGCGTCGCTCCATAGGCCATACCCCACGCTGCCGATGGCCAAGAGGCTCACTGCTAACCAGATAATAAGACTAAGAATAATCCTGCCCACAAATAATGCTAAATGCATTTTGATTAAATGCCCAGAGCTTTTGACACCTTCATCATTTATTTACATATATCTCAATTTCTGACACCTGGCTCACTGACAGTCACATGCAAAAAACATCATTTTCTAAGTCGCATATATTTGAGCTGAAGCGGCTTTCTCCTTGCAGTGACCCATAAGCATGAACAAATCAAAAATTGCACTAAAATGGAACATTTTTTTACTCTCTTTATCCCTACCTCAGCAAACTCATGCTGATGTGAATATGAAAGAGGCCAGTTACTTTAGAACTTGGATCGATCATGTCATAAAGCGAGACCGAAGAGATCTCAAGGTAAGACGAACATATAAAAGTCGATCACTGTTTCAAGGCGTATTTGGCTTTGGCTGGTGCAGTGATCTCGATACCAATATTGACATAAAAGAAAGTGAGTCCATCGAGTTAAACGACTGTCACAATAAAAATGCCTTACGCTTTATAAAAAACAAGCTCACAGGTAATTTCACAAATACTGACAATGCTCGCGACCTTATAATATTTGATGGCAAAACGTACTCAAGAAGAATTCATGGCGCCCTTGACCAACGCTTTAGCCCTAGTGGCAAATTAATAATTAACAAAAACTTTATTCAAAAAGTTGAATACACAACAGACGGGTTAGTTAGAGAAATTCTGTACGCAGATCAGTCGGCGTTTCAATATCGATATTTAAATAAAAACTTGATTGAAGTCATTCGTGCTGGTCGCCCGCATCAACAATATGAATATGACAACCTCCACAATCTCACAACAATTCAATATTCGAACGGCGAGATTGAGCGCATTCAATATGATAGCGACTATGATCGGGTTGCGTTTATTAAAACACGAAGTGGCTGCACTGAAACATACGATTTTAAACTGCCCGACCCAAGCAATCGCAACCATTTCGTATCGTCAGTTATAAAAAAATGCCCCAAGCTACCAGACTTTAAGACACAGTATGAATTTTGGTATGAATTCAACTCACTGGCACAACTCTACTTAGACCGAGTTAAAATTTATTCAGGAGCAAATGAAACAGAAATTTCATACAGTTCAGAAAACGGCATGGCTACAAAAGTACAAACCGCCCAGCCCAGTCGCACCGCTGCTTTCGAAAATTATATAAAGGGGAAATACCATGAAATTTACAACCCAGAAACACAAACCACACATTAAAATCATTTGTCTAATCACACTAGCCCTTCTATTTGCGCAATCTGCAACTAGCGCAGAGGCTCCAGCTAATTGGAGTACTGAACAAATTGATCTCGCAGCGGGATGGCGAATCACACGCGGCAATAAAAAAATAGTTGTAGCTGTAATTGACACCGGCATTGATAGAATACACCCCGAGCTAAAAGAGAATTTATGGAGCAACCCTCTCGAAATTGAAAATGGAATTGATGATGACGGCAACGGCCTTATTGACGATATTCACGGCTGGAACTTCACCTCGCAAAATGCCGATATCACGGACAATCATGGGCATGGAACTCATATCGCCGGAATAATTAAAACTCTTGCCCCTGATGTCAGCCTTATGATTTTAAAGTATTATGACCCGGGCACAAAGTCTAAAGACAATTTAATAAATACGGTTAAGGCTATAGATTATGCAGTTAAAATGAACGCCAATATTATCAATTATTCGGGGGGCGGCAAAAGCAGAAACTCTGAAGAAGAGGCAGCAATAAAACGAGCAGAAGCTAAAGGCATAATTTTTGTAGCGGCCGCAGGTAACGAAAAATCCAACTCTGACATAACCGGATTTTATCCAGCCGCCTATGATTTACCTAATATAATTTCAGTTACAGCCACTGACCAAGAAGTCCAAATTTTGAAATCAAGCAACTATGGGCAAGCAACTGTTGATATAGCCGCTCCCGGAAAAGACATTTACTCCACCATCCCGGGTGGGCACCATGGTAAAATGACAGGCACATCCCAAGCCACGGCATTTGTCACTGGCGCTGCAGCACTTGTTCTATCTAAATATCAATCTCCTCCGCGATACTCAGATATTATAAACGCCATACTCACAACAACCGATGCACAACCACAACTATTGGGTAAAGTTCGCACCCAATCACAGCTCAACATTTATCGATCGCTGGCTATTGAAGGCAGTGGCGTTTCTGCATTTGGTCAGACCTCGAATACTAATTCGCCTCATACTCATGAATCTTACATATATTCAAACTAAGACTCTTGCGTTTATCGAGCAATATGCTTCTAATATAATTTATGAAACATATTATATCTCTTGGTCTATTGTTTTTTACGCTAACAGCTCAAGCGCAATCACAAAATCAAAATTGGTGGTCAATAGATTATATATATAATGATTTTAAATATGAAGAGCCCGGCGCCATGTCTGAAGAGGGCGGCCTTCCTGGTCTTCGTCTCGAACTCGGAATGGCATTTTCATCTTGGCTAGGTTTGAGCATAAAAGGCGACTATGTCAGCGGCAACCTAACATATGACGGCGCAACCACTGGTGGAACACCCGTCACAACAATTACAAAAGATCGTATCTGGAGCTACGGCTCAAGGCTTCATTTTATCGCCGACCCCCTTACCTTTTCTGTCGGCTGGGCAAAGCGCTACCTTTACAATAATCTTGTCGTCTCCTATCGCCGCGAACAAACCTACAACTACACCCCAATATCAGTGACGTACAACTCCACTCCTGTGTATTTGACTTTAGAATATAGAAAATTTATTTCAGGAGTTAATCTTACCCATAAGAGCGACGTAGACCCCGCACGAAAAGATGTCACACTCAATCAAGACACTGGGCGAGGCTATTCAGTTGAAGTGGGCTATAATATACCCGCCTCACCCATTCAAACGCGACTCTCTCTGCAATACAGCCGCTGGGACATTGAACAGTCTGATGTTCAAAATGACAATGTCGACGACCTCGTCGAACCTAAAAACAAAACTCAAGAACTCACCTTTGGAATTGGATTAATATTTTGAAAAAATCAATTAGACGTTGCTTTTGGGTTGGGACAAATAAGCCATTTTATGAGAAATATCATGATGAAGAATGGGGCCGACCTGTACATGATGATAAAATTCATTTTGAATTTCTAATTTTAGAAGGTGCTCAAGCTGGCTTAAGCTGGGAGACCATACTCAAGCGTCGCGCTGGTTATCGCCGCGCCTTTGCCAATTTTAACCCTAAAAAAGTGGCACAATTTGATTCTAAAAAAATAGCTCAACTGTTAAAAGATCCTGGCATTATTCGAAATAGACTAAAAATTAAATCAGCCGTCACGAACGCTCAGCTTTTTTTAGAAATACAAAAAGAATTTGGTTCATTTAATAAATACATTTGGGCATTTGTCGATAATAAACCCATCGTCAATCACCCACGTGAGCGCAAAGACATGCAAGCCACCAGTAAAGAGAGCGACGCTCTTTCAAAAGATTTAAAAAAACGTGGCTTTAAATTTGTCGGCAGCACGATTATGTATGCCCATATGCAGGCGACGGGGCTCATCGATGACCACATGACCTACTGCTGGCGAAATAGCAAAAAGAGAATGAAAAAATGAGATCGCTGCGTTCAACTAAAAATGAAAAAAAAGTAACCACTAGCCTTGTCGATCAAGGCATCCCAAATTTAAAAAATGATCAAATACTTATTCGTGCTGAATACTCGAGCCTCAACTACAAAGATGCCCTAGGCGTAACAGGTAAAGGTCAAATATTTAAAGTGTTGCCCATCACAGGCGGCATCGACGTCGCGGGCACAGTAGAAAAATCAAACTCCCCCCGCTTTAACAAAGGTGAAAAAGTTCTTATAACAGGATGTGGCCTCGGCGAAACCCGCGATGGCGGCTACAGCGAGTATGTTGTCGATCACGAAAAAAATGTCGTGAAAATTCCAGCAGGACTTTCTACTCGCGACGTTATGATATATGGCACGGCTGGGTTTACCGCAGCCCTCTGTGTAGAGCGAATGATGCAAAATGGGCAGATACCCGAAATGGGTCCTATTCTAGTCACGGGCGCATCTGGCGGTGTTGGTCAATTTGCAGTTTCATTTTTCTCGCAACTCGGATTTGAAGTTCACGCACTCACAAGCAAACAGAAACTAATCTCACATCTTAAAAAGATTGGCGCAAACGAAGTCATTTTAACTTCACAATTTGAACTCGGCAACAAACCACTTGAGTCTGTTCGGTTTGGGGGAGCTGTTGATAACTTAGGCGGAGACACCCTCTCGCGAATCCTTGCGCACACTCAACTCTGGGGCAATGTCGCCTGCGTGGGGCTTGCCGCCAGTCATGAACTTCACACAACAGTTATGCCTCTAATACTAAGAGGAGTGAGCCTTCTCGGAATAAGCTCCAATAACACGAATTGGGATTTAAGAATAAAAATCTGGCAGCGACTTTCTAGTGATTTAAAACCAAAAGACCTTGATAGCTTTATTAGCGATACAATTGGTTTAAATGAGATAGTTTCTACAGCTGAGAATATGATCGCTCAGAAAACCTATGGGCGAACAATTGTAAAAATACAATAAAGCGATTTCAAGCTTACACTGAAAAAAATTTTATTAATTAACTTATTTTTTTACTTCGACAGTGGTCTCAAGAATATCACGAATTTCACGCATTTTATCATCAGTAATCGTGTCTTTTGACAACACACCATGCAATGCTCGAAGCAATATATCGGCATCTACTGGGCGCGAAACTGAAATTGTACCAATAAAATCGCCAGCATCGTCTAAAAGTGCTGTGCTAGAAATATCCACTCTGATTTTATCACCATTTTTCTTAATCATAGTAGTAAACGTATTTTGATGCTGGCCAGATTTCATTATTTTCTTAAGACCTGATACGGCTTCAGCATGTACCGAATCGACGTAAAGATTAAACATAGTCTTGCCAACTAATTCGCCGTTCTCATAACCCAGTAACTCATGCATCTTTCTATTAGCCATAATAATGGTGCCCGACTTGTTCACAGAGTGAATCATTGTGGGGTTATCCATCACCATATCTTCAAACATGTCGAGCTTGCCTTTCGTTTGCTGCAGCTCGGCCACCACCTTGTCTAAATCATTCTTAGCTTTTTCAAGCTCTCCTTGCAAATCGACTTGTTTTTTCTTCTCACCCACCACATATCGGAGCACATCCTTTGGGCTAATTATACCAACAAGAGCTTTTGCATTATTTAAAACCCACAAGCGATTATTGTAAGCCTTCATCATTTCTTTCACGACATCTAAAATTTGCGTACTCTCTTTAACAAAAGTCGCTTGTTGAAAAAAATCTTTATGAAAAGCTAGTTTGTCTCTTCCATTCTCATCTAGATGCTGCACGAGTTTAATTTTAATAAGAGAAAATTCATCCAGTATACCCATGACTTCCCCTGCTGCGCTCATCACTGGCGCTGACGAAAAGTGATGA
Organism: Bdellovibrionales bacterium; assembly: GCA_020434645.1. GTDB lineage: Bacteria > Bdellovibrionota > Bdellovibrionia > Bdellovibrionales > UBA1609 > RBG-16-40-8. The sequence continues at coordinate 9,916 of JAGRAK010000035.1, forward strand.
TTTAGAAAGCATGAGGAGGCCTCAGAGATAGTCATAGATGACTGAAGCACGAAAGGCTTTTTCGTCATTATATCAGATGCAATTTTATAACGTGATGCGGGAGTGTTTTCCATTCAGATATTTTATTGAAGAGCTCACACTTACGCAATCTAGTCTTCACATCGACAGGACTAGACTGGACCCTTCAGTAAATTTAAACATTTTTTGGTTACTTCTTTTGTCGAGTTTTTAATGGCATCAACCCAACCTGAGACTTTCTCAGGGATATCTTTTACGTCCATACCAAATGAAGCCTTCCAGGCATTTTCTTGAGTCTTCGCCATCTGCTCATACTCTCGAGCGCGAACTTGTGCATGCGGGTCATCTTTGTGCTTTTTAGCCAGATGCCTTGAATACCACTTTGCCCAGTACATCGCGATGGGTATCCCGGCAAATTGCAGTACCGGCAGCGTGATATTTGTCCCAGGAATTTGAAAGCAATCTGTTGTTGCTAAAGTCATAAGTGAAATGACATTAATAGACCACGGGATCAAATAGAGAAGCTGCGCTTCGAGGCTTGCTTGCTTCCAGGCAAATGTTTTTTGGGTAAACGGAATTTTAAATGTTAAATCATTAGCATTTTCTCTAGTTTGCTCACGAATTCGTGGGATTTGGTTCCAATAATCTTTGGCAAAGTTATTCATTACACCGTTGGCTAAGATACTCACATCTTTTGCTCGCCCCTCAGACGTGAGAAGACTGATCGTTGATAATTTGTCGGCCATTGAACCATCTGTTACGGCCATAACCAAACCAACAGCATAGAGAGTACTCACAACTTGCGACTTGGCGATTCGACTTGGCTTAGAACCTGAATTGATCGTCCAATTTTTAACAGTAGAATAATAAGTTCCAACCAGCTGACCATAGGCCATTGTCCAATACGTGGGCGCTAAAGTGAACGCCGCACCTAAAAAATGATTCTTCACCGTACTGCCCGCTAAAATAAGCGCGCCTTGCAGAGCGAACCCAGTAAAAAAAGCCATCGAAACATCATCTAACGTGGGCTTCTTGTACTTCGAGATAAAATATTCTTTCCACCACTTCCATTGCGTCACCTTGGGCTTCGGTAGATGTTCAACATTTGTGACATCTTCATTCAAATATAAAACTGTAAGATTACGGCCTGTGGTTTTCTTATCATTACCAAAAATTGTTTTTAGCGGATTGCCATTTTTATCTATAGCCACCCTGTTCGGCCCACTTTCGTGGTGTGTGCGAGAGATATACTGCTGTAGATGCTTTGAATTACGCGGAATTATTTGCTCATCGACTAGAATATAGACTTCATCATGAACGAGTAATCGCGGCACTCGATGCCCGTCAATAAGGCGATACTCCATTTTTATATTCAGCTCAGAATCTTCAACTATAAAATGATTTGTTCTGATAAGATCAGTCAGATACTTTTCACCTCGAGCTCTCACGACCTTTTCAGCTTCAGCCTCTAAGCGCTCTGCCGCAGCAAGCAGCTCAGGCACAAGCGCCT
>JAGRAK010000360.1 GCA_020434645.1 Bdellovibrionales bacterium
ATTTTTTTTTTTTTTTAATTGATAATATTCGTATTTTGTCAGCACATTCAAATGGATTCTGCCGCTGAAGACCATCCAATTCTTTTCGAAACTCTTTCTGCGCTTTGCTATTTAGCAGAGCCATGGCCTTAGGTGGCGAATTCGAAATTGTTGTGTAGCCGTCTACTTTCACCAAAATAGAGTTTTGCAAGAGTATACGCTCAAGGGCAATGGCGGCGGCCTTGTTGGTCGAAAATTCTTTTTGTATCCGCCTTCTAATTTCAAATAAAGAATACTTCGAAGTCACCCCTAATTTTTTTAAGAATACAATTATATCGGGGCGCATTTCGATGCTTTTATATTTTTCGAGTTGTGTTTCTACGATCAATGTATTTTCAATAAAATCAATAGCCGGATTCAACGAGTAATTGCCGGATTTAATGCCCCCCTCACACTGAATATCTAATTCTTTAACTTTTTCTTGAAATACCACGTCTAAATCCGCAGCCATCTCGTACTCACAATTTGACTTTAAGCTGAGATCACTTTGAGAAGTTGAAATTTTACCAACTGAAATGCCCGCAAGCAAACCACTCGGCGTACTTCGAGACGACGCGCGAATAAGATAGGCCGCCAACTTAAAATCTACATTCTCATGTCTCTCGAAAGATCCCTCTCTTTTTTTCATAAGCTTAGGAGCTGACGCCCATAAAATGGCGCGAAGCTTTGGATCTTTTAAAGCATCTTCAATAAACTTGTGTACACTATGAGCTGAATATATTTTCTCTACCATATTTAGAGGCAAAGCGGCGGTTCTGAAACAGAAAAAATCATAATGCTGCAAACTCAAAATTTAGCTCCAGGCGCTGAAAGTAAAAACAAACTATCCCACGCCGGATCTACTTTTATCGAACCACTGATCCATGCGTGAAAGAGTCCGAGCGGGTGCATGTGAAGGCCTGTTAAGCCCATGGTGTGCTCGGGCTTTTTTCGATATTGAGCAATCGAATATCTGTACCAAAAATCAGCTCGCTCTTTAAATAATTTATGATTTGTCATTTGAAAGAGCCGCGCCGAAATATGCGCTAATCCGACAGATCCGTGGCAAAAATAAGGCAATCGAATAAGCCCAGCTGAGGGCTTTAGATCAAGACCTCTTAAGGCAATGGCGACACCATAGGCCTCCCAGTCTTTTCGATGAAATGCTTGCCCAGCCGCTACGAGCGAAAAGCCAACCCCTGGATCTCCATAGCACCAGGCCGCCCGCCCCCTTGCCGAGACAGGGTCATCAGAAAAAAAACCAAAGTTTTTGTACCTGCGAGTTTGCTGCCTTAAATCCACAGCTTTTAAATAATCAACGACTCGCTCCATATGACTCAATCTTAGCGCACTGAAATCAGCTAAATCTGCAGACCTTAAAAAAGAGAGAAAAGTGAGTACACCAGGCGTTCCGTGAGCAAGCCCAAGATCAGCTCTTGGAGCAATGTCTCTACGAATTCTACGTCCACGCCTTTTGACCATTGGCCAAAAAGAGCCGCCAAGCTCGCTCTTCACCAAAAGTTTAAAAATTCGCCTAACCACAAACTCTAAAGAGCAGTCTGAAATCGGATTCTGCGCCAGACCAACACCTATACCGGCCAGCCCTTGAACCAAATCTACATCTGTTTCTGCTGAGACGTGATCTTTCAGCCGTTGTGATACATTTTTTGATCCGGTGCGAGACTGAGCGGCAAGTGGTAATTTATCAGTTAATAAACCAAGTAGCCATTGAGAGCCCAAACCACCGCTGTACAAACTTAAATACTGATATTTATCATATGCGCTGACTTCATCTAAACCTCGTTCGACAAAAAGCTTCCACTCCGGATGCGGCATAAAAAAGTTTAAATTATGAAAGTACAAGATTAATGATCCCAGGCCATTCTCAACCGAAAGAGACCATTTTTTCTTCTTCAT
>JAGRAK010000361.1 GCA_020434645.1 Bdellovibrionales bacterium
GGCCATCTTTCACAATCAGCTCACAGCCAATACCCATGAGCACCTACAAGCACTGGCCAAAGAAATAGGCCCTATTCTCGCTAGCTACTCAAGCGACATTCTTCTTGATGCTGATATTTTTAATCGCATCAAGACCGTTTATGATTTCGAGAAATCGCAAGGGCAAAATTCAAAACTGACTCAGGAGCAAAAAGAATTACTCGAAAAGAATTATTCAAGTTTCACTCGAAACGGGGCTTTACTCGATTCAACAAAAAAAAATGAGCTGCGTGCAATAGATGAAGAGCAATCAAAACTGTCCCCCCAATTTGCTGAGAATGTGTTGAAGGCGACAAATGAGTTTCAAATGCTTGTTACGAAAAAAGAAGAGCTCGACGGTCTACCTGAAAGCGCAATCGAAGCGGCAAAAATAGCGGCAGAAGAAAAGGGTCACGCCACAGGTTGGCTTATTACCCTGCATGCGCCAAGCTACATCCCCTACATGCAGCACTGTAAAAACCGAGAAGGTAGAGAAAAACTATTTCGCGCTTTTGGATCGAGAGCCTTAGGCGGGAGCTTTGATAACAAAAATAATATTTTAAAAATTTTAGAACTGCGCGAGAAACGTGCTCAATTGCTCGGGTACAAAAATCATGCCTCCTTCGTTTTAGAAAAGCGCATGGCCGAGAAGCCCGAAAAGGTTTTAAAGTTTTTAGAAAAAATAAAAGTGGCTAGCATAAATGCAGCTTACACAGATGTTAAAAAAGTTCAAGAATACGCTGTAAGCCAGGGCGGTCTGCAAGAACTTATGCCGTGGGATTTCGCTTACTGGTCTGAACGCTTAAAAGAACATCTTTTTCAATTTAGTGATGAAGATCTCCGCCCCTATTTTAAACTTGAAAATGTAATTGCCGGAGTATTTGAGCATGCGCGCAAACTCTACGGTTTAAAATTTACCGAAAGCTCCGATTACCCGCGCTATCATGATGACGTTAAGACCTATGAAGTTCACGACGAAAAAACAAATGAGTACATTGGGCTTTTCTATGCTGATTTCTTTCCGCGAGAAACAAAAAGTGGCGGGGCATGGATGACTAATTACTTTGAGCAGGGCTATTTTAAAAATAGCGTTCATCGACCGCATGTAGCCATTGTTTGCAACTTCACCAAGCCAACAAAAGATAAACCGGCACTGATTACATTTAACGAAGTGCGCACCTTATTTCATGAATTTGGCCATTCTCTTCATAGTCTGCTATCAAAATGCAACTACCGATCATTATCAGGCACAAATGTGTACTGGGACTTTGTTGAGCTCCCCTCTCAAATTATGGAGAACTGGACTCTTGAAAAAGAAGGGCTTGATCTATTTGCCCGCCACTATAAGACCAATGAAAAAATTCCGTCAGAATTGACTCAGAAAATTAAAGACAGTTCACATTTTTTAGCTGGATACGCCTCACTCCGCCAGGTGACCTTTGCGCTTCTTGATATGGCTTATCACACGACGGATTTTCGGAAGATTCAAGATCCGGTCGAATTTGAAAACTCTATTACTGATCAATTGCGTGTTTTGCCTAAAGTTGATGGCACAAATTTTTCATGTGCCTTCACTCATGTATTCGCTGGTGGATATTCGGCCGCCTACTACTCTTACAAGTGGGCTGAAGTGCTAGACGCTGACGCCTTTGAATTATTTAAAGAAAACGGGATTTTCGATGTTGATACGGCCACCAAATTTAAAGAAAATATTCTTTCTCGAGGCGGCACCGAACACCCGATGGAGCTATACAAGAAATTTAGAGGACGAGAACCTGACCCAGACGCACTACTAAGAAGAGATGGTTTAATTTGAAAAATAAAGAAAAAATAAAATTTAAAAATATTGTTATTGTTTATAGATCAGACTCCCCCGCGGCTGTCAAAAGTGCAAATGACCTGGCCATG
>JAGRAK010000362.1 GCA_020434645.1 Bdellovibrionales bacterium
GCTCGACCATCCAAAACTCAATTAGATGGCGGCGAGTTTTAGACTTTTCAGCTCTAAATGTGGGGCCAAAGCAATAAACTTTACCAAGAGCTGCAGCGGTGGCTTCCATATAAAGCTGGCCACTTTGTGAGAGATAAGCTTTGTCGTCAAAATACTTTGTTTCAAATAAATTTGATGTGCCTTCGCATGCACTGGGAGTAAAAATAGGAGCATCCGTTAGCGTGAATCCGCGACCATCAAAAAAATCTCGAATGGCAGAGCAAAGTTCTGCCCGCACACGCAAAACAGCATGTTGTTTTTTTGAACGGATCCAAAGGTGCCGATTGTTCATTAGAAAATCTGGCCCATGCTCTTTAGGTGTAATCGGATAATTCTCAGCACGATGTAAAATTTTGAAAGAGGAAGCTGTCAATTCATAACCACCGGGGCTACGTGGTTCAGCTCTCACAACGCCTGTAACTTCAACACTTGATTCTTGCGTTAATTGCTCAAAGTCGTTGAATACAGACTCTTCGATTTCTGCCTTAACAAATACGCATTGGCAAAAACCAGTACCATCGCGAAGTACTAGAAATTTAATTTTTCCTGATGACCGATGATGGTAAACCCATCCTTTTAGCGCAACGGTCTGCCCGACATGTTCTTTTAAGTCCGAAATCCATAATTTCATAAGACCTAAATGATTATAATGAGTTGGTTTTTTAGGCAAAAAGTATTGTTATTTGAGCCTATAGTCCGATTGCGTCAAGCGCTTGACCAAGGTGCAATCGACCCCGCGACAAATTTAGATAATTTGAGTCTGTTTTCGCAGAGTTAAATAGTGCTTGCCGAATAGAGGAGAGTGACATCTCGTGCTTCGCGCTGAGGAGAATGGCGCTAGCTCCAGCAACAAACGGTGTGGCCATGCTCGTGCCGCTAAGCCCCACATAGCCACCGCCAGGAACTGTGCTAACGATCAGTGATCCCGGTGCAAAAATATGAACAAGTGACCGACTATAATTTGAATAAGAATCCATATTGAATGAAGAGCGAATGGCTCCCACGGTGATTTGAAGTGGTAAATTAAAAGCCGCTGGATATTCTGGTGAGAGATCAAGATTGTTGCCGCTATTGCCTGCGGCCACAACAAATAAGACATTTTGAGCACTTGCTTCAGAAACTTTTTGTCGCAAAGACTGAGAGCATCCTGTTCCGCCCCAACTGGCGTTAATCACTTTTGCCCCTCTTTGAATAGCGTAATCAATACCTTTTAGTGCTGAACTTAAAGAGCCGCCATTTTCACCAATGAATTTGATGGGAATAATCTTCGCGCTAGGTGCAACTCCTTGCGTGTAACCTGTTTTGTGAACACTATCATTGTGTGCGGCGGCGATTACGCCAGCGACATGAGTGCCGTGTTGAATGTCATCGGTAATATCAGGCGAATTGTCTAGAAAATTATATCCAGCATAGTCATCGATAAGGCCGTTGCCATCATCATCGAGGCCATTATTTTGTTTGTCGCCAGATTCCCCAAAGTTAAAATCGATTTGAGAGGCCAGTTGGGGATGAGTGATATCGACGCCCGAATCAATTACCGCGACACTAACGCCTTCTCCGCGAAAGCTTTTTTGCCAAGCGGCCGGTGCATCAATGGCCGAGATACCCCAATTGTCTATTCCTCTTGATGGAGCAACGGGAGTAACAGCCTCTAAAAATATTTTTTGATCATATTCAATGAAGTCAATATTATCGACCTGCGGACGAACAAAGTTTTCTTTGAAATTTTCTCGGTCAGAGTTTTCAATGTATGCCCATTTTCCGGTTTGAAAATGTACAATGTAACGAGATGTGAGAGCTGCCCCACCACAGGTTTCAGTTTTTGCTGGAAGCTTATATTCTGCGGGGTCGGGTTCAGCACAAGCCGAAAGT
>JAGRAK010000363.1 GCA_020434645.1 Bdellovibrionales bacterium
CGAAACCCCACAAGCCATAAAGGTTTTTTACTTAATTCCATTGAGACCTCATACTGCTAATTTTTCAAGAAGTTCTGGGTGCTCAAGCAGATAAGCCCCACCTCGCGCTACAGAGAAAAGCGGATCTCTGGCTATATTCACCTTGAGTCCCGTGGACAGTTCAATTTTTTTCGAGAAGTTTTTAATTAAGGCTCCGCCTCCAGCTAACCAAATGCCTTGTTCAGAAATATCGGCAGACAACTCTGGCTCTGCACTCGCCAGCGCCACATTTATAGACGCTACTATGTCATCTAAAATAGGATTAATCGCAAAACTAATTTCACTTTTTGAAAGCTCTATTCTTCTTGGTAGACCCGTAGATAAGTCTATCCCATTGAATTTGATCATTTCGAAAGGATCCGAGTTTAATGCATCAGCAAAATTAATCTTTAGTTTTTCAGCTGTAGTTTCACCAATCAATATATTAAAACGGTGACGCAAATGTTGCATGATCCGTTGATCCATCGAATGGCCTCCAATTCGAACTGCAGTAGAATAAGCAACACCACCAAGAGAAATAATAGCTATTTCAGTGGTGCCCCCACCAATATCTACAATAATTTGCCCCCGCGGTGCCATTACAGGCAAACCAGAGCCCACTGCTGCAGCCATAGGCTCGTCCAATAAGTGTACTTTTTTGGCGCCTAGAGATTGGCCGACTTCTTCTACTGCACGCCGCTCAAACTGAGTCACCAAGCAAGGCAAAGAAATAATCATGTCTGATTTTAATATGCTGGAGCCAATATTTAAACTGTTGAAAAAACCTCTTAGCATACTCTCTGTAGCAAAAAAATCAGCAATCACTCCTTCATGAAGTGGGCGCTCAACCTTGATGTTTTGAGGATTTCTGCCCAAGTGACTTTTTGATGTGCGACCCAGTGCCATTAGAACGCGATTATTTTTTTTCTCATTAAATGTGACAAACGATGGCTCATTCAAAACCCAACCCTGCCCCCGACCATAGATCAATGTGTTTTCAGTACCTAGATCAATATAAAAACCGTTTCTGCGAATAACTGACTTCATTTTATTGATCATTTTAGCCCTCGTGTATCAAAAGACTCATTTTCATCATAGAATATGACAAAATGTTACCAAAAATTTCAGGCTAGATCGAGTCATTATCGCTACATTCAGGCATGCCGTGCGCCCGGCATGCCTGAATTCATACGCCTTATTCAAACTCTTCTTTCACGACTGCACCATCGACTGGGTTGAAATATATTTCAACCTTTCGCCCGTCTTTATTGGTGCCATATATCTCATAGCAGCTTCCGGGCTGCTTGAATTTGCGAATCTTATAGCCCTCACTCTCAAGTCGCTTTTTAAAGTCATCTACCTTCATCCACTTGTCTTTCGGCTGATCGGTGCAATTTTTCTTAGCGCTCGCTACGCCACCCACCATCATCATCGCCAATACTAAAAGTACTTTTTTCATCTTCATCTCCCATTTCGTTGCAACGAGTTGATTCTCGCGCTCTGAACACACTATCGAACTTTACTTAACTTTGACCATTGACCAAAAGGCCTAAGTGTCTGAAATGAGTGGGCCTAAGGCATTTGCCCAATGGTTTAAACTTCGAAAAAATATGAAAATGCTACTTAAGAACAGCTAATTCATACTGTTCTAGAATGGGGCTATTATGAAAAAACAACTGGTTTACGACTTACCGCTACGCATCTTTCACTTTCTCTTTGCCACAATCTTTATCTCGACCTTTTTAATTACAAAACTAGTCGATGATGAATCTATTATTTTTACCTACCACATGCTCGCGGGCTTTGTTCTAGGATTTATTGTGCTCCTACGAATTATCTGGGGAGCTGTCGGCACGAAGTATTCAAGATTTACATCATTTGCCCTTCGA
>JAGRAK010000364.1 GCA_020434645.1 Bdellovibrionales bacterium
CACCGCAATCGGCGCATTCACCGTGATCCTGCCAGCCAGCGCCAAGGCGGCGTCCATCAGCTCTCCATCCGGCACCACCTGATTGATCATGCCGAGTTCATGGGCACGGCGCGCATCGATCGGCTCACCGGTCAGGACCATCTCCATGGCGATGGTCCGACCGATCGCGCGCGGCAGCCGGAACACCCCGCCAGCGGTGGCAACCAATGACCGCTTGACCTCGGGCAGACCGAAGCGCGCGCTTTCGGCGGCGACCGCCAGATCACAGGCCAGAACGATCTCACAGCCCCCGGCCAGCGCCGGACCGTTGACCGCGGCGATCAGGGGCTTGATTCGCTCGCGCCGCACGATCCCACCAAACCCTCCCCTGTCGGTGATCAGTGCGCCCCGGTTGCCGGCGGAAACCTCCTTCAGATCGGCACCGGCACTGAACACCGGCCCCTCGGCACGCAGTATGCCGACCCAGAGCGCGTCATCGGCCTCGAAGCGGTCGAGCGCGGCCTCCAGCCCGGTGGCAATCTCGCCATTGACCGCATTGCGGGCCTGCGGGCGGTCGAGTGTGATGATCGCGAGGTGATCGCGCGCTTCGAAATGCACCGGCATGGGGGTCTCCTGGACGTGGTTGGTCCCGCGATTCTCGAAGCCGGCAGGCGATTTGTCCAATCGGGTTTATGCGCATCCCGACTCACACCGGTGTAGGCTGAACCTTGATGGGCGGGCGAAACCGCCAGCAACCTTTCGGCATCACGCCGGACCACGGAGAGATCATGATGAAGCGTCGGGAGTTCATCAAAAGCACCAGCGCGCTCGCGGCGCTCAGTGTCGTACGCCCCGCGCAGTCCGCTGACACGGAGCGCCTGAGCATGCCGGAACTGATCGACGCACGCGCGGGCGGCCGATTCCGATTGCAGGCGCGCCGCGCCGTACATCAGTTCGGCTCGGGCCTGAACGGGGACACGATGGGCTTCTCGGCCGACTACCTCGGCCCGGTGATCCGCGTCGGCCCGGGCCAGACCGAGGCCGTGATCGACAATGGCATCGACGAGACCATCACCACCCACTGGCACGGCCTGTTGATTCCGGGCGAGGTGGACGGCGGCCCGCATCAGCCGATCCCGCCCGGCAAGACCTGGCGTGCGGTTCTGCCCATCACCCAGGAACCGGCGACCACCTGGTATCACTCACATGTGCACGGCGATACGGGCCGGCAGGTGTACCACGGGCTGGCAGGAGTACTGCAGATCAGCGACGGTCGCGACGACGAGCGCGGCCTGCCAGCCAGCTACGGCGAAGACGATCTGACGCTGATCGTCCAGGACAAGCGCTTCGAGCGCGGCCAACTCGTCTATGAGCCGTTCATGCCGGACATCATGCACGGCTTTCTGGGCAACATGATCATGGTCAACGGCCAGGTCGGACGGCAGGCCGTGGTCCCGCCAGGCATCGTGCGCTTGCGGCTGCTGAACGCCTCCAACGCCCGCATCCTGCAGTTCTCGCTCGCCTCGGGCCGGCCGATGCACCTGATCGCCACCGACAGCGGGATGCTGCCGAACCCGCTGGAGTTGTCATCAGTGCGGCTGGCCACCGGCGAGCGCGCGGAGATTCTGATCGATCTGGCACGCGTTCAAGACGACACGCTGATCGCGCACACGGTCGCCAATTCACCGATGATGGGCGGCATGATGGGCGGGCGCGCGAGCCCGGCGGTGCGCGGACAGGCCATCACGGTGCTCCCCATGGTGGTGGACGCCTCGCGGAAAGCGCGCCAGAGCCGTCTGCCAGTCGATCTGGGCGGGTCGACACCGCCCACGGACACCGGCGACGCCCAGAGAGACGAGTTCACGCTCGAAATGGGCATGATGGGCGGCATGGGTCGGGGCATGATGGGCCGCGGTGGGATGGGGCCA
>JAGRAK010000365.1 GCA_020434645.1 Bdellovibrionales bacterium
TTACGGTGACTCACGCTTTCAGTGAGCTTCTGATAGAGCTTAAGCCCAATCCAGGCATCTGTTGCCGCATAGAGAAGCTGACGGTCAGTCAAAACGGGAGCCTCCCAGTTTGTCATTTTGGGGCCTTTTGAAATTGTGGCCTGCAAGACCTCTTCGGTCATCCCTTTTAAACCAAAATTTTTAAGCCCCTTAGTTTTAGCTAAATTTTGCAGCTCAACAAATTTTCGAGGCTCAAAATGAAAGAGCTTCTGTAGCAGCCTCAAATCATCACGAATAGCGACCCCAGCTTTAATAATTTTATCATTTTCAAAAATAGGCAGAATATGCCGAAACTGCGTAATGCCGTGAAGCCGAATCAAATAGGCATCTTGATCCGTAGAAAGTTGCAGAAGTGCTACTTTGTAAACCTGGCCTTTTCTAAAGCTTGGTCTTGTCTCTGTATCAAAACCAAGTGTAGACGCCGAACAGATAACCTCAGCCACATCCGAAAGCTCTTGATCACTGGTGATTAAATGAATTCTCCCCTGAAAGGAGATTATTTTTTTTTCAACTTTAAGAGCTTCATCATTCATACACACAGCCTACTGACTATTTTTATTCCGTAATGGAGAATATAGGGCATCTCATGATTTTATCAATGAAGAAAGCTTGAATTGGGCTATTTTTACTTGTTCCCACCGCAATTTAAGTATAGTTAAAAACATCATAAATAGAAACTTGAGGAGGAAGAGTCGATGAGCAAGGTCTTAATTATTGGTGCCGGTGGTGTGAGCAATGTCGTAGTCAAAAAATGTGCTTCGCGCCCTGATATATTTTCTGAAATCGTGCTCGCCAGCCGAACATTAAGTAAGTGCGAGAAAATTCAAAAAGACGTTTTAGAAAAATACAAAACCAAGATTGAAGTGGCCAAAGTCGATGCCGACAATACGCCAGAGCTCGTGACGCTGATTAAAAAACATCAGCCTAAACTCGTCATTAACGTCGCCCTTCCCTATCAAGATTTAACAATTATGGAGGCTTGCCTTGAAGCTGGCGTTCACTATTTAGATACAGCCAATTACGAACCCAAAAATGAGGCTAAATTCTCATACACCTGGCAGTGGGCTTACCAAGATCGCTTCAAAGAAAAAGGCCTTATGGCACTATTAGGCTCTGGCTTTGACCCCGGCGTAACGAACGTGTTCACAAAATATGCCGCCGCCAATTACTTTGATGAGATTCACACTCTAGATATTTTAGATTGCAACGGTGGCGATCACGGAATGACTTTTGCGACTAATTTTAACCCCGAAATCAATATTAGAGAAATCACCCAGCGCGGGCGCTATTACCAAAATGGCGACTGGAGTGAAACAGACCCACTCACCGTTCATCAGACATTTGATTTCGCTGAAGTCGGCAAAAGAGAAATGTATCTTCTTTTTCATGAAGAGCTTGAGTCGCTGGTTAAAAATTTTCCAACACTTAAAAAAGCCCGCTTTTGGATGACCTTCGGGCAAGAGTATCTCACTCACCTTCGAGTGATGAAAAATATTGGCATGACCCGAATCGATGAGGTCGAGTACAATGGTCAAAAAATTGTACCACTTCAGTTCTTAAAAGCTGTTTTACCTGACCCTGGCTCACTCGCTGAAAACTACACCGGTAAAACAAATATTGGCGTCATAATTGAAGGCGTAAAAAATGGTAAGAAGAAAAAAGTTTACATTTACAATGTGTGCGATCATGCCAAGTGCTATGAAGAAGTCCAGTCTCAAGCCATTTCATACACCACAGGTGTTCCGGCAATGATTGGAGCGGCCATGATGCTCACTGGTAAATGGAAGGGCGCCGGAGTCTTCAATATGGAGCAACTCGATCCCGCTCCTTTTATGGAAGAATTAAATCAATTCGGACTACCATGGA
>JAGRAK010000366.1 GCA_020434645.1 Bdellovibrionales bacterium
TAGCTTATTTAAAACATCTAGAGATGGGTTTGTGCCCTTGCCACCTTCAATGTTTTGAATCGTAGGCAAGCTCACCTCTGTAAGCTCGGCGAGCTCCACCTGAGAGAGCCCCAGCGCCCGCCTTCGCTTCTGAAATAACTCACGAACTTGATTTGAATCCATATGATATCAGCATACTACACATATTATAATATGTGTGAGATTTCATTGATGCCAGCCACCAAATGTCTAATTTTAATACACCCGTATGCCCTTATTGCGGCAAATGACGCCATTTGAGCTGAGATATGAGCTTGTATGGGCTAGTCATAACCTAATATAGAGCATTAAAAACAGATAGTTACGCCATTATGCCAGCTGGCCTCCTGCTTGCTCTACCTATTAGTAGGAAACGAAAGCGAGGTTTAAAATGAAAACATTAACAAAGTCTCTAAAATCACAGGTTCTAATAGGTTTGGCTCTAGGGGCCCTACTTGTAGGCTCACAGACACTAGCAGCAAATAGCGGACAAGCCGACTACGCTAGCAACTCTACTCCAGAAACCGTATCTTATAAAATCACAGACGGTTACGGTGAATACAGTGGCTATGGAGCAACAAAAAATCAAGCTGCCGGCAATGCGCGCACAGCCTGCATTATGCAAAAAGTTGCAGCTTATGAAAACCGATTTGGCGTGACACCTGACGAAGACACGGCGGATATGTTTATCGATGCCTGCATCAATCGCTAGTTTTATTTTAATAGCCTCATTTCTCATGCTACCGGCCTGCGGCAGCTCTGATAATCAAGGTGATTACAGTGTCGCTCCACATGTAGATTTTGAATGTGGTTTTAATCAGGCTCTTTCATGCACCACACAGAACGCAGATAAAAATGTTTTCATCGGCCTTCACTCAGACGCCAACCTAGAATGTGGCGACTATCTCGCTCTAAACTCTGTGACCAACTCTTTTGACTACCTTGCCTACTCATTTGACTACTCAAGTGTGACCAAAACCAAAGCTCACGCCGGCATTCTGACCGGAGTAGCCACGCAGTGGGTCAATTCGAGCCTCGCTCCAGTCTACGACATGGAGGCAGAAACTTACCGCGTATGCGCCTTTATTGATTTAAATGAAAATAATGCTCTCGACGTCTTTGAGCCCGTTCAGGAGTCGATCATTACAATTGGGCAAGGATTCCTTCCGCTCAGTAATTGGGCAGATTACTAGGGCCTCACACTAACCCGAACTTTTACTCGAGTGCTGACGTCAGCACGAAAACCCGAAATACTTGTCAAAGAAGTGCGTTCTCGCTAAAGTCATTTCATATGGGAACAATACTTGATTTTTTATTTGGCAAAAGCCCAAAAATTTTTGATAAAAACGGCAAAGTTCGCCACGAGCTCAAAAAAGAGCAATGGGCAAACTGGGACAATCGCTACCAACAGGGCAGCGAATACAACTGGCGCAATCACACGGGCACAAAAGCCAACATTGATAGCGGCAAGACTTGATCTCGGACAAAAACGTCCGGGCTTTCGTGCAATTAAACTCCTAAATCAAATTCAAAGAATCGGCATGATTCAAAACTCGTTACAATCGGCCTTTGACCCACGACAGGGCTTGGTCTTTTGATGTGATCTCACCTTTAATTTGAGCCATATAGCTTTGCTTTAAAAGATCTCCCATTTGGGCAGAAGGTGAAACGCCGAGATTGATCAAATCTTCACCTGACAAATAGGCTTTAGGTAGATGCCCGCTTAAATCTGAGACTTTTAAAAATCGATCAAGCAAGGCTGAGACATTGTCTTTCGGGAACAACTTAAATGAAGCAAACACAAAACAAAGCTCGGTGAGAAGCGGTCCAGAGTCTTCATTTAGTAAAAGAAGGCTCTCATCACGGCCG
>JAGRAK010000367.1 GCA_020434645.1 Bdellovibrionales bacterium
ACCCTTTTGAATGGTCGGTTTTTTCGCCTCACTATTGTCATCAAAAGACTCGCTCGCCATGCTCGCGCCGTGCACTCCGTCTTTACCAGTTTTAGCCCCAACATAGACTACTAAATTGCCAACTCCAGAAGCTTGCGAGGTTACAACAGGCTCACCCGGCGAAAATAAACCCACAGCAAGTGCATTCACTAAAATATTTTTATTATATGATTTATGAAATTCAGTTTGTCCCGTAATTGTCGGAACACCCACGCAGTTGCCGTAACCACCGATCCCCCGTACAACTCCATCAATAAGTGCAGTCATTCTGGGCGCACCACTCTCACCAAAGCACAAATAGTTAGCTAGTGCGATAGGCCGCGCGCCCATAGTGAATATATCACGTAAAATGCCACCCACTCCAGTTGCCGCCCCCTGATAAGGCTCAATAAAACTGGGGTGATTATGACTCTCCATTTTAAACGCGACACGCTCGCCCTCTCCAAGATCAATAACCCCAGCGTTCTCGCCAAAGCTCATCAAAACACGGGGCGATTTACTAAATAGTTTTTTTAAATGCGTTCGAGAACTTTTATAACTACAATGCTCGCTCCAAAGAGCAGAATAGAGTGCCCACTCTACACCCTGAGGCGCTCGCCCCAATTGTGATTCGATTTTTTCATATTCACTTTGTGAAATGCGATAATGCTTTAATTTTTTTTCTAAATTCATATGTCCTCAAGCCTCAAGCATAATTAGTTCAGCAAACTCGTGAAAAAACTTCGACCGTCCTCACCACCCATAAACTCAGCAATCGCACGCTCTGGATGCGGCATAAGGCCTGCCACATTTTTTTTGTCACTTAAGACACCCGCAATATTTTCTACTGAACCATTGGGGTTATTTTCATAAGTCCACCACACCTGGTTATCATCAAATAACTTCTTAACTTGATCGTCTTCTACAAAGTAGCGCCCTTCCCCATGAGCTATCGGAAGTCTCACCTTGGTCACCTGTTCTTCACCGAAGGCAGATGCGGGGTTCACCAAATTCAAGTTCACCCATCCATCACGAAAACGAAGAGAATTATTTCGAACCAGCACGCCTGGCAAAAGCCCAGCCTCGCAAAGTATTTGAAAACCATTACAAATTCCTAAAATTGGCACGCCCTGATGTGACGCCTCGATAACACTCTTCATTACCGGCGCCCTAGCAGCTAGTGCTCCACAACGCAAATAATCTCCGTAGCTAAAACCACCTGGGATGATCAACGCATCATAGTTATTCTTATCAAACTGATCCTGATACCAAAGCCATTCAGGCTTTAAACCGACTTCTTGAACCGCACCAAATACATCTTGATCACAATTTGTACCTAAAAACCGTACAACGCCAATACGCTTACTCATAAAACCTCTAAACTATAGGTTTCAATAAGTGGATTATAAAGAACGTATTCGCAAATTTCAGCTGCCTTGGCGATGGCCTTTTCTTTGTCTTTTTCATCAATTTCTAATTCTACATACTTACCTATTCGGCAATTAGAAAGCGACTTACCATGAGTTCGAAGCGTTCTCTCAACTGCTCGACCTTGCGAATCGAGAACTTCATTTCGTGGCATAACTTTAACACCTATTTTCATATTTCTTGCTCCCAGTGATTTCTAATTCTTTTTAATATCTCTCTGTAACCCTCACCAACATCACCCAAATCACGCCTGAACACATCTTTATCTAACTTCTTTTGCGTTTCTATGTCCCAAAGCCGACATGAATCAGGAGTGATTTCATCACCTAATAAAATCTCACCCTTCGCATTTCGGCCAAACTCTAATTTAAAATCAACGAGGCGAACTCCCATTTTCATAAAAAAGACCTGAAGCTGATCGTTTATGTTGCGAGCTAGCC
>JAGRAK010000368.1 GCA_020434645.1 Bdellovibrionales bacterium
TCTTTTTCGCTACGCAAATGATGCCGTATTATCGGTTCTTAAATTTACAGAAGAGGGCTCAAGATTTGTCTTCGGCGATCTCGTCGATAAAGAAAAATCGGGTTTTATTATCGCCTTTCAAGTTCTGCCCATCATTATTTTTATGTCTTCGCTTATGGCCGTACTTTATCATCTTGGTATTATGCAAAAAGTTGTGGGCGCATTTGCTTTCGTTATGCAAAAAGTTCTGAATGTGAGCGGAGCCGAATCACTATCGGCCTCTGCTAATATTTTCTTTGGACAAACTGAAGCCCCACTTGTTGTGCGCCCCTTTATCGGACGCATGACAGACTCTGAACTCTTTTGTGTAATGGTGGGCGGAATGGCAACTGTCGCAGGCTCAGTACTCGGCGCATTCACCGTGCTACTAAAAGGTAAAATCCCAGATATTGCCGGTCACCTGCTTACGGCTAGTGTTTTGTCAGCCCCCGCAGCACTGGTGTACGCAAAAATTCTATTACCTGAAACCGGAAAACCCGAAACACTCGGCGAAGTACCTGAAGAATATAAAAAAAATAAAATCGACACCAACCTTATTGAAGCAGTCGCTCGTGGCGCCGGCGAAGGTTTATCACTGGCACTCAATGTAGCCGCCATGCTCATTGCTTTCATCGCCGTCATTGCGCTACTCGACACTGCCTTTAAATCTGTTGGTGAGCTCATGAACTTCGCGAGCTGGGGCACATTTTTAGTGCCTCACCAACTTCTTGCGGCGGGACAACCCGCTGAACTTTCAATTAGTCTAATTTTTGGCTGGCTCTTTGCCCCCATTGCTTGGCTCATGGGTATTAACTGGGGCGATGCCCCTCTTGCCGGAGTTTTACTAGGGCAAAAAATTGTTTTAAATGAATTTGTGGCTTATTTGAATCTCACAAAAGTGATGTCAGAATTAAGTGACCGCACTGTTATTATTTTATCTTACGCTCTTTGTGGGTTTGCCAACTTCTCTTCTATAGGCATACAAATTGGTGGCATTGGCGGCCTCGCCCCCAATCGCAAAAGCGATCTTGCTCGACTTGGAATTAAATCAGTTATAGGCGGCAGCCTCGCGGCATTTACGACTGCGGCAATTGCCGGGCTTTTGATAGCTTAATTATAAAGCGAGTGTTGTGTTTTTAAAAAATAAGCCCATACCTAAATTGTATTAAGATCCCGTATTAAATTTTCGCGTTCATCGCTAGATAGACACCTAAAAACATCTTCAGATTTACTGAAATTTTCAAGTGTTTGGTGGGCTGCCATGCGATCTTCTTTTGTGTTTCGAGATCTAAAACACGCGGCCACCTGCCTCACTTGCCGACTCAATGGATTTAAATTGGCACAACTCCAGTGGGCAGTGGCATCTGCGGTATTTTTACCAATCTTCGGTATATACTTATGTGGCTCCATTACATTTAGGGGTATACACTCCCCACTGTGAGCGAGTGCCGCCGGTGCGCAAGCCACCACAATGGTCAATAACCCAGCTGTGACGTATGCCGTATATTGGGCAGCATAACCAGCACCCGAAGCGGCGTAATGCAAGGCTGTTCCCGATGCCTCTTGAGTTTTTCGTATAAACTTAAGGCCTTCGCTATTTTCAGGAATATTCACATAAGCGCTCTCGCACTCACTGCGCGAAACATCCTGCTTAAATTTTTCTGTCTTCTGCGTATGCGAGCAAGACAAAAAAGATAAGCTCGTCGCGACGACAAGAACTCGTTTAACCGTCATCATAAAGACTCCCCCTTATATTACAGGCTACAACTTCATTTTATCTGCAATGATGCCTTGAAACCGTGGATGCCATAAATTACCGGTATGGCCACCACGATCAAATAAAATATG
>JAGRAK010000369.1 GCA_020434645.1 Bdellovibrionales bacterium
TCGGTGGTGCCCAATGGGCTTATCACTAAGAGATACAAGTTTTTTGGTTGCGAGTTCACTCGCGACAAATGCATAGGGTAAAATCGTAAGTCCAAGCCCGTCGAGAGTGACGCGAACCACTGCGGTTAAATTGTTGCTTTCAAACACGCATGGCGGGTTAAATTTCTTTCGTATAAAATAGCCCTCAATTTCAGTTCGAAGCGTAGTTGTTTTCGAGGGCAGTACAAAAGGAATATTTTCTTTTTGTGAAATTAAATCTGAAATCTTTGTATTTTTAGCAAAGAGCTGAGGGGCGGCGAAAATCCCCATGGGCAGGTCAAATTTACCTATAGATGTGATTTCGGCATCTCTCACAAGTTCTGAAGTTAAGGCCAGGTCGAGTTCGCCCAATTTCAACTGAGTTAAAAGTGCAGTAGATGGTAATGTTAGCACATTAAGAAGTGGTCGATTCGTTTTTTTATAAAAATGAGAAACTTTGAGCAGAATACTTGAAGACAAAAATCGCTCGAGCTCAGCTGAAACGCCCAGTGAAATACGAACGCCCATTGAAGAATTTCGAGACGCCAGATGGTCAGACATTTCATCAAATGTTTCAAAAGCTCTTCTGCAGAATGAGTAAATTTCTTTTCCGTACGGAGTGAGTTGGATATTTCGCCCAGCTTTTTTAAAGAGCGGTTTGCCGAGACGACCCTCTAAATTTTTAATTTGTATGCTGAGAGAAGATTGGCTTGTATTGAGGTGTTTCGCTGCAGCGGTGACCGCCTTTAGCTTTGCTGTAATATAAAAGTAATAGAAGTGATTGTAGTTATATGTATTCATTTTTATCCTGTGTAGTGAGTAAATGAATACTTTACTCATTTGTAAGAAATGAATCAACATCAATAGATATATAATTAGTATGAACACATATTTAATTATATATTTTTATTATCTGTCAAAATGGCTTACACTGATAGTGTAGATAGATGCAATATGAAAACGTATATAAAGGAGTGAGAGTTGAAGCCTGTAGTAGCAAAAAATCAAATATCAAAACGAGATGAAATTCTAATTAATAGAATTCGCAAGCGCATTAAGTGGGACACGCGAGTGAGTAATTCAGATGTTGTCATTCAGGCGAAAAAAGGTGAAGTCACGCTGACGGGTTCATTTGATAAGCAGTATAGGCGTGAGGCCGCAGTGGATTTGGTGTCGTCAACTCAAGGCGTTTTAAAGTTTGTGGATAAGAGTCGAGTGGTGCCAGAGTATTTTAGAGAGAGTTTAGAACTCGAAAAGCTAATTACTAAAAAAATTCAGCTCATGCAATTGCCGAAGGGTGAGTGGATTGAGGTCTCGGTAAAAAATGGCGTGGTTGAGTTTGACGGTTTAGTCAGTATGCCGAGAATAAAAGGATTTGCCTCACGTATAGCATGGGAGCTGTCAGGTGTTCAGGACTGCGTAAATAGAATTAAAGTGCAGCGCGAACCAAGTGAAATCGACATGTCTATGCCGTCACCAAATGTGATTCATTATAAAACTCAGATTCCTGACAGCATTGCAATGTAAAGAGGTCGGAGAGTCATGTCTTAGTTCTCGGCGGGACTAATTGACCCGCAGCTGAAGGTGAGGCAATATGATTGCCAGATTCCGTAGATCACGTCGGCTTTGGAGTCATGCAATGGAAAGTTTGACTGAGAGAATTCGAATATTAGAGAGCCAAGGTTATGTAAATAACTTTGGTGTACGAAACGGCCAGCTCTGCATTGGGCGCGACATTATGTTCTCTGAGGAGAATGTTAACTTAGACTCTACATATCGCATTGAAGCGGCATCAGACCCAGACAGTCAATCGATTGTGTATGCTCTGACATGCGCA
>JAGRAK010000036.1 GCA_020434645.1 Bdellovibrionales bacterium
TTTTTAGAACTGTTTTTAATGCATCATCAGTGTGAGCATAGTCTACAAACACATTTCTTGAAGTTTCACTGGGTACACGCTCCATTCGCCCTGGCACACCTCGAAACTTCTCAATGCCCTCCTTACAGGCCTGCAGTGAGGCTCCTGCAGCAAGGCCAGTCGCAATGGCGGCGACACTATTATAGACATTATGTCGGCCGGGCAGTGGCGTTGTGATCTCGGCATCGCCACGAGGAGTCGTTAAACGAAATCGTGTACCTGAGAATTTATTTTCTAATACTTGAAATTGAAAATCTGACTGACTCTCACCATATGTCCATACTTTGGCATTTGGCGCAGGTATAATCTTTCTACCCCACTCGTCATTGATGTTAATAATAGCGACGGGAGCATCTCCTGCTTTTCGCAACAAGCACTCAGTGAATAATTTTTCTTTTGCAGCAAAGTATTTCTCCATGGTTTCATGATAGTCCAGGTGATCGCGAGTTAAATTTGTGAAGATCACACATTGAAACGGTATCCCACCCGCTCGCCCCTGATCTATGGCATGACTCGAAACTTCAAGGGCTGCTGCTTTCGCTCCCAATGCTACAAAATCACGCAATCTCTGCTGCAGAGTAATGGCATCGGGTGTTGTCAGTTCACTCATCCAGGTTTTTTCAGCAAAGTGATGATCAATCGTACCTAGCACACCCGTCGGCATACCAAAATGATTAAGAATCGACTCGATCATATATGTCACACTGGTTTTACCATTTGTACCGGTCACACCAACGCAAAATAATTTATCAGCCGGATTGCCATAAAATATTCCCGACAGACGCACAAGTGCTTCTCGAGAATTCGAAACCACCAATACTCCACCCTTAAATTGAGGAGGAACAACAGACTCATCCTCTACAACTACAGCAACAATGTTTTGATCACACACATCACGTATATATTTATGTCCATCACTTGTGTGACCGCGTACTGCGATAAACACATGGCCAGGCTGAATTTTTCTTGAGTCCACACAAAGCGCCGTCACCTCTTTCAGTGGATCTTCTCCTAATTTAAAATGAGAATAGGCACCAAACAGTTGTGCTAATTTCACGCGAAAACCCTTGCGCGAAGGCGGTCTTGCTCAATTATAAATGGTACAGCCTGCGCCACTGTCTTAAACGTCCCCTCTGCAGGCAAATAAACTTCTTTTTCTTTATATGTTTCATTTTCTAAATAAATAGTTCGAGTGCCCGCGCGGTGACCAGCTTCTACATCAGTCATACGATCACCAATCATCCAGCTCGCACCTAAATCAATTTTATACTCAGTTGCCGCCTGTAGAAGCATGCCCGGATTCGGCTTTCTTAGTATATGTGGGTCTTCTGTTAAAAAGGGAGCATAATAAAATTCAAGAATATCGACACCGTGCTCAGAAAATGCAGCACGTATACGCCTATGTATTTCATTTAAGTTTTTTATATCCACAAGCCCGCGAGGCACACCCGATTGATTAGTGGCTACAAAAAAAATAAAGCCGGCATCTCTCAACGTGCGCAAAGCCTCAAATACACCGGGCAAATATTCAATGGCATCTGGATCATTCAGATAAACTTTATCTACAATTAAAGTCCCATCTCGATCAAAAATTATTGCTTTTCGTTGTGTCGTCTCGTCGCTCATTTCAGCTCTTTTTTGTTTCTTCCCAGTGGATGATTATCTTCCATAGTGCGCGAGAGACTCTCCATGCTCAAGTGCAAATACTTTTGCGTTGCGATTAACGACTCATGACCAAGCAGCTCTTGTAAAACACGAAGATCTGTCCCACTCGACAACATGTGTGTTGCAAAACTGTGTCGAAGCGCGTGAGGGTGAAGAGGCTTTAATAAATCAGCACGAACTCCAGCACGCCTCACGATTTCATATGCCGTGCGAGTATCTAAGGCCGATGGTTTTTTAGAACGAGATTCTCCTGATTTAATAAATATATAGTCAGCATGTCTGGGCAATTTCTGAAGTGCACGAACTAACAACTGAACGAGCGCGACTTTACGCTCCTTGCCCCCCTTGCCTTTCACAACCAGAGTGCGTTCAGACAAATCAACTTGTGACCACTTCAATCCGCAAGCCTCACTGATTCGCAAACCAGCTCCATATAATAGTAATATTAAGGCCAAATCTTGGTCTCTTCCCGCATATTCTGCCTTTCGAAGCGAATCTATAAGGGCTATAGCTTCGTCTAGAGATAAAAAATGGGGTATTTTATTTGGTACTTTTGGGCACGTAATCTGTGACCCTATATCTTCTTTTATATACCCCTGGGCATGCATCCATTTGAAAAAACCCTTTAAACTTGCATACTTACGGTTTCTTGAAGCAGGCAAAAGTGATGACCACTGCGTCTGGACCTTTCTGACTAGCTCGAGTATGGACAAGTTGACGTTTTTTGGAGCCTCATTTCCGTCTT
The DNA here is from genome assembly GCA_020434645.1 of Bdellovibrionales bacterium. Taxonomy (GTDB): domain Bacteria; phylum Bdellovibrionota; class Bdellovibrionia; order Bdellovibrionales; family UBA1609; genus RBG-16-40-8. The sequence goes on from JAGRAK010000036.1 coordinate 2,450, forward strand.
TGGTCACAACCCATCTACTTTGTTGGTAAATAATCGTTCCTGTGCGAAGTGGGGCCAAAAACTGATTCAGATCATTGGCATAAGACTTGGATGTATGCTTACTAGATGTTCTAACGTACTCCTGGTAATTCAGGTACTTAGCTGCAAGACCAGTAAGGTTTTGTTCACGCGTTGATGACATTGTTTGCTCCGTGAATTGAAGTAAAAATTACACGGAAAAGCGATGAATGTGTGAAGAAATGAAAATGATCTTGCATTAATTTCAGGTGTGCGTTATACAGTGTGTCATAAATATTAACGCGCCGGGTCGCCAAGAGAAAAGGCAGGCTGCGGCTAAACAGATGAGGATGTACGTATGTCTGATTTCGATAAATCATCAATTTTGCCTTCTTCGAATGAGCAAAGCCAAACACTTATCCCCCAGGCTAAGATGTTAGAGAATAGCCCGATCATTTACAAATCAGAAGTGATGCGGCAACTTATGCGCATGGTTGAGCGCGTTGCGCCATCACAAGCCACCGTACTTATATTAGGTGAGTCTGGTACTGGTAAAGAGCTGATCGCCCAGCAAATTCACAAGTGCTCAACACGCAAAGATAAGCCATTTGTTGCTATTAACTGCGGCGCACTTCGCGAAACACTACTTGAATCTGAACTTTTCGGTCACGAGCGCGGAGCTTTTACTGGCGCCTATGCACGAAAAATTGGTCTTGCCGAAGTGGCCAATGGCGGATCGCTTTTCTTAGATGAAATTGGCGAACTTAGCCCGGGCATTCAATCTAAACTTTTACGATTCTTACAAGAAGGTGAAATTTATCGCGTTGGTGGTAAAGACCCCGTTAAAGTTGATATTCGTCTAATCTCGGCAACAAACCGCGAACTTGAAAAAGAAGTCGTACGCGGCAACTTCAGAGAAGATCTTTTCTACCGCATCAACACAATTATGGTTCAAACTCCGCCACTTCGTCGCCGTAAAGAAGATATTCCGATGCTGATTGAACATTTCTTATCTAAAGGTACAAACGGAATTCTAGGTCGTGGTCGCCAAATGGCTGAAGAGTCTATGAAGATCATGATGAAGTATGACTGGCCAGGAAACATTCGTGAGTTGCAAAACACTTGCGAACGTTTGCAGATTTTGGCTGATGGGCACATCATTATGCCAAATGATATTCCTGAGCATATTCGCAACCCAGAGTTCAAAGCGACAATTGAAGACTATGATCCAACTTTGACGGTTCATGAACTTGAAAAGCGTTACATTATTAAAGCACTGAATTACTTTGAAGGAAATAAAACTCAAGCCGCAAACGCTTTGGGCATCACCATAAAGACCCTATACAACAAACTTCACGAATATGGTGAGTTTGATAAGTATGCGGTTCACACAAAGAAGTAATGTAAAATGTGCATACTGAAAAAGCCCCGCGCTTTTAAGTATGCACATGCGTCAACGCGAATGATCGGTTGCGCCAACTTACGCTTTAATTTATGGGATTTGGCCATGACTTTTTTTCTCAACATTCTGACACTCGCTGCCGTATCTACAGCGCATGCCGCCCATGACCCAAATACTTGCGTTCGCTTTTTAAGCCCTGACCTCAGCGCCACTGTACAATTAGAAAATCAGATTAAAGATAAAATCTCAGAGCGAACGGCTAAAGCCAATTCGGCAGTCCCAGTACTCATTCGCGATGACGGTGGCGAGCCCACCCTCCTCACTACGGGAATCAAAAAACTATTTACTCGCGACATTATGCAGTTTGATGTGGATTCTGCCCGAAATCGAATCGCCCAACTTGCGCAAGCCTGGACGAATAGTCATAGAAAATTAATGACAAAAAATATTGATTCAAAACAGCGCGGCGCCACCATTGAAGAAATGCGCGTCGCTATTATTAAAATCAAAGATCGTTACAATAAAGAAATTTCTGAGCAGAGTCGTGCCTTATCTGAAAAAATACACGATGAATATAGCTCTGGTCACCGCTCAGAGCCTAATTTTCAGGAGATGAGAAATAATCTTCTCTCAATTTACGAACAAATGATCGCCGAGTTGATCAAACGATACCCACTCACTCCGGCTGAGCGCACCAAAGATCTTCAGGTGCTCCTTGAACAACCCTACTTTTTTCAAGAAGCCGTTGTTAAAAACGCTCAAGGCCACTACCAATTTGAAATTCGCCAGAGTCAAGCCGTCGGCGTTTACGAACCCAGCATCGGCACACTTGTCTTACGCTTAAATGATAAAGCCGAACAATCGCTCCTCCCAGAGCAAGCATTTGTAGCCGAGTTTTTTCACGGTTGCGGCACAAACAGATCAAATGTTGCCAGCTGGGTGGCGCTCTTTCCGATGCTGGCACAAAACGGAACTCAACCCTTTGCCTACAATATGCCCGGCTCTGTTGGTGAGTGCGGAATCGGCATGAATTCACTTCGTTCGTCACAAGAAGTCGGTCTGTACATTAATAATTTAGCCGAAAACGCCCGCGAAACTGTAAGCAATTTTCGCCTACCCAATGGCGGTAAAGCCAATCTGCCCAATATCGTAGTGGGAAGAAGTGCAGGCTCAACACAAGGTCTAATGGCCGCCCTTATGAACTATATGGCGCAAAACCATACCTCTATTCCGGGCGCCGACCTTTACTTTTTAACTTCTTTTTCTGACCCACGCACAATGGCGATGCAAGATGAAAACTTAAAAGAACAAATTAGCCGCGGTGATATCAAAGGGATTGTACATGATGCCCTTACCCACTTTGACGACGCAGCCAATGGATTTCAACATCACTTAGAAAAATTAAAGTCTACGCAGCCTGAAATTTTAGCTCAATTTGGCGATGATGTTGTCTTTGTACAAGGCGAGGCCGATCAAGATGGGCAATTTCATGATGGCAGCGGCCGCACAGCCTTCAGTAACTTAAGAGATTACCGCGACCAATTTGCACCTTATGGTCATATTTATGAAATTGAAGATCCACTAAAAAAGTATCGCGGCAAAGGTATCATCGATCACTTTTCATATGACAGCTTAGAGGCGACGCACTTTCTTTACTCTAACAGACCGAATGTCACTGAAAATACACGTGATGGCTTCCCGTTAGAAATACCAGAAGCTGATCTACCGAAATTACGCGATCAATCTTATGAGGTCTTCGCTCTTAAGTTCGGTATGATGGATTACCTAATCGATTTTTCTCCTAAAATATCTGCGGCAAAAAAGTCTGAGCTTCAGCACAAACGCTATTTACTGACGGGATCGAGTAAGCCATTTAGTTACTTGAACTGGTATATAAAAGAAAAGTTAGATCATAAGGTTCCGCAATTTGATGATCTCACTCTTGAAAAAATTGTGAACGACGATAGTATTCACCCAAGCCGCCGCTCCGGCGTGCCAGGTCGCGTAAAGAAGGTATATAATTACATCCTAAATGAAGCTGAGCGCGTAAAGCAGCTCGATAAGCAAAACCAACCCGCCGCTTAGTGGCTTTTACTCCACATCTCATTGCCGCAACGCAAGGGATGTTTCAATCGCTGAAAATATAAGAGACATTACTCCTGCTTAACAAATGTTAATATTAATTAGCACACAACAAGGAGAATCTTATGTTTAAAGCACTGATCACATTACTGGTTACATTACCAGTGGCTGCATTTGCAGCAGATAGCGGTTCTGAATATTTCTACCAAGCTGGCGAAGGACAACACGAAGTTACGCCTGGCTTTACCTATCAGACTGGCAATATAAAGGGCACTGGATTTGACGTTGATATAACGGGTACAATACTTGGAGTTGGTTATGAATACGGCCTAATGCCTGAACTGTCTTTAGGCGCTGAGCTTAGCTACAGCAGCGTAAAGTCAGACGATGGAACAAACTCTTCGACTGACTCTGGCCTTGAAAACATAGATCTATTGGTGAAAGCCACTATGCCTGCAGGCCCCGGAGCCCTCAAGTATGGTGCAACTTTGTCATTTAGCCCAGGCGACTACACTGTTGACTCTAGCGGTGACGGCAACGCCTACACCGGCGGCCACTCACTCACGCCATATGTTGGTTATGAAATGACTGCTGACGCATGCACATTCGGCGCGAAGCTTTCAACTGAAGTTGGCCTAACTGATGAAGCCACTGACGACGAGAACAACACACCTAACAAATCAGAAAATTCTGGTGGCCAACAGACAGTTTTCTCATTTTTCTATGAACATAAGTTCAGCGAAGATATGAAGCTCGGCGCGTCTCTCGATTGGATTACTACAGCTGATGACAAAGTAACTCCAGAGGGTGGCACAGCAACTACTTCTGAAAACTTGACTCCAAATCAGCGCCTGAGCGTCTACTTGCCTACAAAATTAGGCGAAGGCACATTGTTGCCAACACTTACATACACCATGACTACTGATGATGACGTTGACGGCACTAAATACGATTCTTTATCAATCATTGGCGTTCAAGTCGGCTACCGCATGATGTTCTAAGAACATCGGCATACATATTCAAAAATTATAAAACGCGAGGCCACAAGTCTCGCGTTTTTATTTTAAAGAGCTCGCGATGTAAATACATTTAGGCACTCCCCCCGCCACATTCGCCAGACTGGCATAAGAATTGAAGTCTATATTGCTGAAAGGCCTAAAAGATTTGAATTTTAAGGTTAGAGGCAATTATGAAGGCATTTAAAACCATTCTAGTCACTTTGATCTCTATAGGGTTTGTAAACAGCGGCCATGCCGGTTCGGAAACGGAACTAAATTCGGCACAGTATGCATTCTTTACAAAATTAGTCGGTATGATTCGCATGTCTAACGAAGGAAAAGCCGTGCATATTGATGGCGATTTCGGATTAAAACTTTCAAGCGGCCAGTACTCAGGAGTCAAATACAACAACCTCTCTGGACTAACAATCATCAGTAACCCCGACACCAAAGCACTCGGCTTCGCCTTGCCAGGCCATTTAGAGCAGTTTGATTTTGCAAATATCAGTATTGATGAAGAAATATTTGAAGACGCACTTAAAAAGTCAGGTCACACATCGCTTTCTAAAAAGAATGAAATATTTTTTCTTGGCCTTGTTAAGCTGTTTCAAGCAGCCCCAGGTAAAATTCGCACTGCAACTCCAGGCGGCACATCCAAACTCATTTATCTCGATACTTTAACTGAAATGCCGGTTTCATTTGAAAAAAATGGCGATGTTAAAATGTTTGAGTTTCCTCAATTTGTATTTCACACCAACACACGTTTCTCAGGCGTAAGCATCAATGGCCAACCCGTCTTACCAAATGAAATGTTTTGCCGACGAAACTTACTGTAATTCTATAAGCTAATTATAACCTCAAACACTCTATTCGTTTTTAAAATAGAGTTTGATGGTTTTATCTTCAGGTAAATCATGCCCCGGAGATGGGTAAGAAAGCGACACAACACCCTCACCATGAATATCAACCTTAAGTGGTGTCCCGCGCACTCGGCTGAAAACCTCACGCAGTGTAAGCCCTGTGAAATCAGGAGTGCGGTTCTGCTCGTCATCTGTGAGCATCTTGGCCATCTCTCGAATTTTACTAATCGACTCCTCACGCACTTTCGCTTGAGTTTTCTCTGCCGGTTTTTTCACCACATTTTTCTCACTGATTAAAACCGGTGAAAGTCCGCCGCGACGAACAGCATAACCTGCCACTTTGGCAAATAATGGGGCGGCAACTTCTGATCCGTAATATTTATTTTTAGGGTTATCCACCGCCACATAGATCACATACTTAGGATCGTTTGCCGGAATAAATCCCGCAAAGCTCGATATATACTGACCCTTAACATAACCTCGGCCCTCAACATTTTTTTGAGCAGTACCCGTCTTACCCGCAATCGGAAAACCCGGCACTTGGGCTGTTGCCCCCGTACCCGTACTCGATGTTGCCGCATTTAACATTAAGCGCATAGTTGCAGATTGCTCTGCTGAGAGCACTCTGCGAATTTCTTGGGCTTCAAATTCAAATTGTTCACCCGTTTCTTGATTATAAGTTTTCTTCACAATAAAGGGAGACTTGAGCACTCCCCCGTTGGCGATGGCCGCATAGGCAGCCGCCACCTGCAGTGGTGTCGCCGTCATACCGTGCCCAAATGCTATATTCGCGAGAAGATGCTCACGCCAAGGCGTCGCGTGCAAAATACCGCTCGACTCTCCAGGAAGATCAATGCCTAAACGCGAACCAATACCGAAATCGCTTAATATCTTTTGAACTTTTTTGTCGCCCAGCTCGAAGCCAATTTTTGCCATACCAATATTTGATGAATGGGCGAGCACTTCAGTCGCCGTGATCCACCCAAAAGTGTGATGCTGATCGGCCTCATGAATATAGTGTTTTCCAACTTTAAATTTACCATTTTCACAAAAATATTTTTTATTTGGCTTTAGTGTGCCCTCACGCAAAGCTCCGGCGACGACGATGGTCTTCATCGTGCTGCCGGGTTCAAATGCATCAGTAATAACTCGATTTTTTTTCGATAAAATATCGAAACTTTGTGGGCGATTCGGATCAAATGTCGGCACATTGCCCATAGCTAGAATTTCAGATGTTTGCGCATCTAAAATAACTCCGACCGCACCATCAGCATCTTGCTCTTCAACTGCTAATGCCAATTCGCGCTCGAGTCTATACTGCAATTCATGGTCAATTGTGAGAGTCAGATCAAACCCTGCCGGCACATCAGTGAAAATACGGCCATCAACAAGTAATGGGCGCCCACGGGCGTCTCTTTCAATTTTTATTTTTCGATCTTCTCCCTGAAGTTTATCATTATACTTTAACTCCAACCCCTCAAGGCCTTGCCCTTCGCGCCCAACAAACCCAATAACTTGCGAAAGCAACTTTTCATTCGGATAAACACGTTCAGTCTCTTCGATAACTCCCAGCCCTTTAAATTTCATGGCTTGAACACTTTCGACAAATTCTTTTTTGAGCCGGCGTGATAACCAAACAAAACGCTTTTCTCTGTTTTTAATTTTCTTATAAATATACTTTGATGACATGCCCAGCTTCTTGCCAATAACTCTGGAGAACTTTTTCGGGTTTTCAATTTCTTTTGGATCTGCAAATATTGAGTAAGCTGGAATCGTAACAGCCAACTCTTTGCCTTTACGATCAGTGATCAAACCACGGCGAGCAGGTAACTTAATTAATGTATTGTATTGTCGACGCTGGAGAGCCGCAAGACGAGAACTCGGCAATATCTGCAACTGTGCTGCACGCATCACCATAGAGATCCAAACGGCTGTCATCGCAATAAAAATAAGAACCACTCTGGCGTTCATTTAATTCAACACTCCTACTGTCGCAATGCGATTTTTTCGCCAGCCATATGAATAATTTGACTGGATTTCGCATCATTTAGTGTCAATCTTGTTACCGCGAGATCACGTAGTCGCTCCGGTCGCATCACTTTTGCAAAGCGCATAACTTTAAGACGATGCTCGTCTTGTAAAGATTTGTACTGGCGTGTTTCTTTTAATAAGACGTAACCAATTCGGCGTACTTCCATTTGTAAAAACACGAGAGAAAATAATGCGATAATAATTATAACCACACTAATTAACGGATAAATCTGTAACTTTTGCTTATGACTCACGTGGTTCCCCTTTTTGGTAATTTTTAAAAGGCTTGGTCTCAATGACTCCTCGAGAAAAAACACGCAGCTTAGCACTACGCGATCGAGGATTTTGTTTTTTTTGCTCCCAGTTGGCTTGAATCACTTTTTTATTTACGATTTCACCCAAGCCAGAAGCTGCCAATGCCTTCATCGCCACCTTCACTAGTCTATCTTCAAGTGAGTGAAATGTAATCACTAAAAGTCTGCCACCGGGCAAAAGTGAATTGGCTAGTGTCGGCAAAATTTTTTCAACGCGCGCAAGCTCTTGGTTCACTTCAAGTCGTAAAGCTAAAAAATAATTCGTTGCCGGGTGATGACCTTTTTTTTGCCAACCCTCCGCCTTCTCAATAAGTGCTGAGAGCTCCCCCGTTGTTGAAAAAGTTCTTTCTTTTCGGGCATCTATAATTTTCTGCGTCACTCGATACGGCCGCCTGACTTCGCCATAATTTTTAAATAATTCATTTAAACCATCTTCATCCCATGTGTTGATTATATCCGCAGCACTAAAAGTTTGAGATTGATCCATTCGCATGTCGAGTGGACCGTCATGATAAAAACTAAATCCCCTATGACCTTCGTCTAGTTGTGGAGAACTCACACCTAAGTCGAGCAAAAATCCGCCAAATTGTTTATTCTTATATTTTTCTTCAGAAATCAGCTTATCAAAATCACTAAAATTCATTCTTTTGAGTTCGAGACGGCCAGATGACAGGTCGTTGGCAAATTCTTTTCGACCAAACTCTATGGCTTCTGCATCACAATCTAAGCCTAAAATTTTAAAGTCACCACGTGCTTTTAAAATTTCACGGGTGTGACCTCCACGACCAAATGTGCAATCTACAAATATCTGATCACGAACAGGTATTTCACTTATTTGCGCAATCACCTCATCAAGAAGTACCGGAATGTGTTTCACTTCCGACTCCCCTTGGCTTCATCAATATCTGAAATAATATTCATTACTTTCTCAAAATCCTTTTCAAGTTGACCAAACAGTGGCTGCCAGCTCGCATAACTCCATATTTCTATCTTAAATCCCATTCCCACAAGGACAATGTCATCTTTTAAATCAGCGTAATCTCGCAAGTGCTGTGGAATCAAAATTCTGCCCTGTGCATCGATGGCGCATTCTTCTCCGCTTGAAATATAAAATCTTTGAAAGGCTTGAACTTCATTTTTTAAACTCGGCATAAGTGCAATTTTTTTTTCTAGCTTCT
>JAGRAK010000370.1 GCA_020434645.1 Bdellovibrionales bacterium
TCCGGCTCTCTTCAGTTACAATTAATGTGCCGTGAATATAAATTTGCAACGGGCTGAAATCACTTGGTTTTTTATAATAGAATTTTTGAAAATGGTATGAGATGGACAAGCTGTCCCAATAGCGTGATTAATTTTCCCAAAAGAAGTTTCGTTTTGAAAATTCGAAGTTTATTCTAATATCTTATTTTTTAAAGCTTCGCGCTTTTCAAGTGTCCAGCCAGCAGAGGTGAGCAGCCTATATATTTCATCGTCGCGTTTACGAATGGTGTCGACAAAATTACGAATAGTTTCAGGATGTGCTGAGAGGTAATGTTGAAAGTGTTCATCTTTTGTAAGGTCGGAGTTGTCCCAAAAGCTGTTGAGGCGATCAATAAAGCGATGCTCCATTGATTCAGTCGTCAAGGCATAATCACTTTCAATATGCTCATCATGAACATCAAGAGTTGTTAGTAAAAAAGATGTGGCAATCCCGGTGCGATCTTTACCAAGAACACATCCATACAAAAGTGCGTTCTTGGACTCTAAAATTAAATTTAGAAACTGCACCCAATCTTTAAGATTTTCTTCAAATAATCGTGTGTAGAGCTTTGCCCATTCTGCAACACTGGGTTTTCTACTGACCTTAAACATTGGGTCATCGGTATCAATATGAAGATTCACCCACTGTACCCCTTGTTTAATTAAAAAATCAGGGCGCCCAAAAGCCTTGATCTCTTGTTCGGTGCGAAAATCTACATATGTCTTAATATCAAGGCTAGAGGTTAATTTTTCAACTGTGGGCTCGCTGACATGGCTGATATTGCCGGTTCGAAAGAGCTTTCCAGGTTTAATTTTACGTTCACATGTGGTGGGGAGTCCGGCTAAGTCTCGAAAATTAAAAAGATCTGTCATGGGCGTACACTAGCGCATTCATCTACTTTGAGCAATTGCATTTGTAATGATATGGGTTCTTGTCGGTAGCCCGACAAGAGGGTTTCACTTGCCGCTAACGGGCTGGGGGAGTTTATTTGCTAGTTCACGTAGAGCTTTTAAATCTTCAGGGCTAAATTCTGAATTGGCAAAGGCCTCAGGGTTGGCCATAGCTTTGGTTAGAACCTCTTGAATTTTAGTGGGATCGGCATTGTACTTTTTTATTAATTTTTCAAAAATTTTTGAGGTTAGACCATAGATCTCTTCTTTGTGGGCGCCGCCTATGCTTTCAGCGTAGCTATCAGCCTGCTGTGCTTTTTTATCACCCTTAATGGCTTCTTGTCGTTTATTAGAATCAAGTAAAAGCTCATTTGTTTTTTCTAAAGCCTCTTGGCTGGCAGCATCGAGCTGTGCATTTGCAGCACTTAAAAATGAAAAAATTATGAATACTGAAGCCATAGACTGAAAGGTCATCTATTTAATTGTCACTTGGGCGCCGTAAGATATCAACACATTGTCTCACTATGAGGCATCTGAATAGGTGAGGTTATGCGACGTAGGTCTTGATTTTATCTTCTTTATATGGCGCAAGATGAGCTCTATATCTGACGCTGCTAAATTATAAGGTCACAAGTCAACAACGGAGGATATCATGAAAAGTATTGTTCTATGTGCCATTCTTGCACTATCAGTATCAGCATTTGCTGAAGGTGAAAAAAAAGAAGAAAATTTTGCTAAAAGAAAAACCGAAATGCTAGAGGGTATTGATAAAAAAATAGCAGCTATGCAAGAGCACAAGACTTGTGTGTCGGCGGCCAGTGATAAGGACGCGATGAAGAAGTGCCACGAAAAGATGAAGGCGTTTCGAGAAGAGAATAGAGGCGAGCATATGGGGATGCGTAAAGAGAGAATGGAAAAGCGCATGGAGCG
>JAGRAK010000371.1 GCA_020434645.1 Bdellovibrionales bacterium
GAACTCTGGGTAGGCGCACTTTTTCTTGCTATCCTGAGTGGCCTGCTGGCTTATGTGCTGCGCACCGATTTCGGCATCGCCATGCGCGCAACCGGCAACAGCGAATCGATGACCCGGGCTTTGGGGATCAACAGCGACCGGATGAAGATCATCGGACTGGCCATTGCCAATGCACTCACTGCACTGAGCGGTTTTCTGGTGGCGCAATACCAGAATTTTGCCGACATCAACATGGGTATCGGCATCGTCCTGGTCGGCCTGGGCTCCGTACTCATCGGCGATGCGCTGATCAACTGGCTCAAAGTGCAAAACATCGGGCTCCAACTGGCGCTCGTGCTGGCAGGCTGCATTGCCTTCCAACTGGTTTTGGCTCCACCAAACACCCCATAAAAATGAGAAGATCACAGCTAGTAATAAAACTTGTATATTTTTTTTCACGATTGAGACGTAGTCTAGTTTGAAAACTACGCCTAGGCAAGCTCACAAAGCGACTAGACGCCGTAACCTACAGGGTCATAAGTCACTCGAATGCTCGCTCCAGATGGAGGTATATAGCCATTGCCAATAAATAAAATACTGTTTGTCGAAGCTTCGTAGATCCAACCGCCATCATTTGATGGGTTGCTGTCTTTGTGCGGCACTGAAACTCCATTCACAATCACAGCAATTGTTTCAGGAATTGGAAGCCTGTTTAAAGAAAAACGATTGGCTAGTGTTAAGATGTTACTCGCAATAAGGTTCAGATCTTGAGCAAAATTGCCACACAGACTTGTTTTCAGACCTTGAGTTTCAGAACTCGGGTGAGCCGTATTGACCGAGTCAACAAGGCTAGCATAACGCAAACCAATTTTTCTGCCAGTAAAAGTAGAATTAAGTGAAGCTCGGCAGGTTTCATCAAATATAGCCATAGCATTCACATTGTACCTGCGATTTGTCGGCGTTGATGATGTTAAATTATCTAAGTAATTCACATAAGACTGAACCGTGTGCAAGCCTGGGTTGTTGTAATTTTCATTTAAGCTTGATCCATTTTGCGAGAAGTCTTCTTCATCGCTCACTATTATAACAGATAAAAACGAATCCGTACGCAGAAACCCAGAGTTTAAATTTTCATCTAATGCGGCTTTCATACTTTGAAAAGCGCGTTCGTCGCCGCTTCCGTATATATTTGCATTCGAATCAGTTAAAGAAGCATTAATTAAAAACACACTTTGCAAATTTGCTGTTAAAGAGTCCATAACAGGTATGCCTGAGTATGGCCGCCCATTTACCGTATTACATGAAGAATTTCTTATACCATCACGAAACTTAGAGCAATTGCTATTGCCCGTATACTGCACGCGATATGCATCGGTGGTGGTAACGGCCATTTTAAAGTCTAAATTTTTTGATGAGAAATCTTGAATAAATGAGTTTAGGTTTGAGATTACATTATTTTGCGAAGTCTCCATAGACCCTGAGTTGTCGATAACCCACAAGATATCCACCTTAGAATTAACGGTGCTATCTGATTGCTGAAATGTATCCTGATCATCAAGCAGAGAAAAAGAAGAATCTTTACCGCAACCCACACTGACTAATGCCAGTGACAGTATAGAAAAATATAAAATTTGCGCGACCTTCATATAAGCTCCTTATGTGGGAACACATGTTTACTAAAATCAGATAAGAGCTTACATACAACTAGACTAAGGTCTTATCGCCAGAGATTAAGAAATAGTTAATTGCGCATGTGCTTTAACTCTTGCCTCTAACTTGCGGATAGTTTTGATAAATTTGCACTGTTTAGTTCTGAGACTACCGAAGTGCTTGAATTAAGTGATAAATCTAAA
>JAGRAK010000372.1 GCA_020434645.1 Bdellovibrionales bacterium
CACATAATTTCTTTTTATGCTTATCTAATGTGAGGTATCTAAACATGAGGTTTAGGTATATGTGTTGTCGCTTCATGCCACATCCAGGTTTTGTTAAGCTATAACTTGACAAAACCTGGAGTGGTGGGTAGCTGATACTCAGCAAGCAGCAAGCAGCAAGCAGCAAGCAGCAAGCAGCAAGCAGCAAGCAGCAAGCAGCAAGCAGCAAGCAGCAAGCCGGTGTGGGCTTTAATCGTAAGTTAGTTTTGAGGTAGCCAAATGAATAAAAGAAATATGCGCATGGGGACGTCGTCAGATGATCTTGAACTCGCACAATTGGCAAGGTTCTGCAATCACCCTAATATTGATACACTTGATGAGCAGATCAGCAATGTGCAGATCGGCAATGTGCAGCAAGATAGAGGCACCACCAAAAATTTTATGTGGCTAAAAGAAATGCGTGAAACATTGGGGTTAACCGCCAGTGGGCTTGCTGAAAAACTCAATCTCAAGCGGCAGGCGATTTCTCAATTCGAAGAAAGTGAGAAAAGTGGCGCAATATCAATTAAAACAATGCGAAAAATTGCCAAGGCGTATGAGTGCGAATTTGTTTATGCTTTTGTACCTAAAAATCATAATAATTTCTCTGAGATGTTAACGGCAAAAGTTTTGCCTCATGTTCAAAAACCAAAACTGAACATGCCGCTTTATGAGGGGCGTCTGTACCATATATTTTCACATCGGATCACCCAATTTCTAAAGCAACCGACTGGTCGAGGCAAAGTGTGGAATTTAAAAAATGCGAAAAAGCGACCCTATAATTGGGCATTGGTAGACTATGATCTCTCTTATCATAGCAGTAAATAGGCCATCTCTTTAAAAAAACGATAAAGGTGTGCATCTTGCAAATAGAGTCCTAACTTACAAATGGAGTCCTAATTTGCAAATGGAGTCCTAATTTACCAATTGAGTCCTAGATGTAAACCGGTGGTGAGGTAAAACCCAGATAGTGAGTCTGAGCCAAAAAATAATTTAAAATTAAAGTCGCCGCCGAGATAGGGGCTCCAACCTTTTGAACCAAAGTGGTAGTGAATTGAATTGTGTCCCATCACTGCCGATACGCTACTGCCGGTTAGAAGTGAACCCACTGAGCGAAAAGTAATATCGTCAGCAACTGCCGTATTGTAGCCAAGTGCACCGCCGTACATCAAAATATCAGTTTTTTGCAACTGTTCAAGACCGACTCTGTGTAATAGGGGTTGAGATTCTACATGAAGTCCGTAGCTAATTTCACTGTCTGCTTGTTCGTATAAAGCGCGAAGGGCATAGGCTGTTGTCGAGAGCTCTTCTTGATAGGGTAAAGTAGATGGTTCTTCGGGCTTCCATTCAGCTTGAGTCAGGCCAGCCGTAAATATATATTTATCTTTATTTCCCTTTGTTAAAGTGGCATCAGCGCCGAATGAAAAATTAGCAAATCCGCTAAGTGTAGCTGAAAAGTTTTTATCTAGAGAGTAGTTTAAGTAATGTAAATTGAGGTCGGTCGAGAATGCCCAGGTGCTGGGTTGTTCTGCGCGAGCCGCCTTGTCGTCTTGAGACTTTTGTTTTGACTCTGTAAGTTCTGACTCTGCGAGCTTTGCTGCGGCAATAGCCTCTTCGGGAATTTTCGTCAGTGGTTTAATTTGCACTTCTTTTGGTGTGACAAGTTTTACACCAGGTGCAATTTCACCAGATTCGCGACTATCAACATTTGTTAAATCGAGTGTTGCCATTTCGCTAAATAAACCCATCCGGCCAGAGTTAGAGCCAGCCGCGACACGCCAATAATATAT
>JAGRAK010000373.1 GCA_020434645.1 Bdellovibrionales bacterium
GACATATTCGGGAAATCTATCGAACGTACGCGCCAATAGTATTCGCCATCTTGCAACAGTTCGTACTTCATCTTGGTGCTACGAATTTTTTTAACTACTAGGTTTTTCGTAAAAATTTGGTTGTTTGCCAATTGAACTTCGTAGTGTGTAGCTGGTGATCCGGGCTCCCAACTGAGTTCAACTGAAGTGCCAGCTAGCCCTGGTGAAATCTGCTGATCGTAAAAGAAATGATGCCCGGGCTTCGGAAGAACGGGTATCGGTGGTCGGTCGCCAACAATTGCAAATTTTTGTACAGTGCTAATGCCGCCCTCGGCAAGTACCTGCCAGTAGAGTTCAGTATCTTTTGGTAAGTTATAAGCTGAAAACGAATTGTCATCAATTCGCGTATCAATGATTGAGTTTGTAAAGTTAGGGTCTGTTGAGACTTTAATTTTCATTCTAGAGTATTTGCGTTTAGTTTTCCAATTGAATACAACGGGTTTTTCTTCGTCTAATTTGAACTTCTGTTCTGCTGAAGGGCCAATAAGTTCAATATTGGGTTTGCTGGCGTCATCAAAACCGCCATTTCGTAAAATTTCTCCTGAATCACTCCCGCGCATTATTTTGTCCCCACTGTCAGTGCGAACGCGAACCTCTCCAGCCAATACGTTGAGCAAGAGTTGGCTTCCGTCTCCAGCATCAATTTTTACTGAACCATTATTTCCAGAGAGCTCAGCCAGGTTATTATTAGATGTAATAAAGAGCTTTTTTCCATTTCCGACTTGGCCTTCGACAGAGCCGAACCCGATATCTAGAGAAATAGAATCTTTCTTGCGATTAATAACAACTAACGAATTGGCGGCAATTGTGATGACTTCGCCGGATATTGTGGTGATTTCAACATTCGAATTATCTCCAGTAAATACACTGTCTCCCTGGTACACGTCATTTTTATTTGATAATGGCAACCAAGAAAGTGCCACTTCAAATCTTCGACGAACATCGTTCTTGAGTACGGTGACTTCTCCTATTTTTTCAGCCTTGAAGTGACGTGATTGAATAATGCGATAAATCCAGGCATCTTGCCAAAGCAAAAGAGTAGACAGCAATAGCACGACGAGTGCTATGCCTAGAATTTTGCGATCCGTTTTTTCAAAACTTTGAACATTCATATAGTTATCTCAGAGTCCTTATCGTAACAACTGAGGTCGAGGAGTACTGTCTGAAGTCCAGTTTTTCATTATATAGGCAAAAAAAACATTAAATTGGCCGATAGGTCAGATAGACATGAAAGAGAAAAAAATAGGACTATCACTCAAGTACAAGATACTCTTTTTACTTACGATTATTCCAGTCGTGAGTTTGTCGATTTATATAGCTTTGGCGACGCAGCTTTTTGAAAATGACAAAATTGCATACGTCAAAGACTCAAGTGTTTCTGTAGCAAAGTCACTCGCTGTGCAAATGCGTACAGAGGTTAATAGCTTTGTTGAGCAGATAAAGCCAATTGTTGAAAATTATGATTACAATGAAAAAAAATTCCCATCAGAAACGGCTGCTTTGTTCAATAAACAAGAGCGAGTTGACAGCCTAATTTTGCTGCAAAAAGGGGCGGATGGTCGCTACGCCGCCTTAGGTTCGCTTAAAAAAACAAATGAGTTTGCAGATAAATTTATTCAAGATTTTAACTTATTAAATAAGGTTCGAGATGAAGTTATAGGTAAAAGACTATTGATAACAAATGCGCCTTTTTCTGACATGCATCTCGTGATATCGACAATTATTGGTGACGCCTCTAAGCCCGACCACGTCATTA
>JAGRAK010000374.1 GCA_020434645.1 Bdellovibrionales bacterium
AAGACATTTCATTACCAATATGCAGTATTCTCATTTTTTATAAACAGCCGAATCAAAAATAAAGTCGGCTCTTGCGCCATAGCGCGTGTGTGGATTCAAAGTTTCTGCCTTTTCATCAGGGGTCATCCCGGTCGTGCTCACCTGCGAGATAGAAAGAATATTCTGAACACCACGTGCGCGCAGTCTAGCGACAAGACCATCTTGATAAGCAACATGAAAATCACCTACTAGAATCATTAAGATTTGATCGGGGTTTGCGGCCATAACCTCACCTGCCCGCCAAGCCATGGTGTCGTCCCATAAACTTTGTGCCGCAAAGTAATTCTTAATTTTTTCTTCGCTCACATGCCCTTTCATAGTTTCAGAGAAGCGTTCAAAATAAGTATCTGCACCCAACTGAAAGTTTGGCGGCAAAAGTTTCTGCTCATCTGGGCTCAAAGCCTCGAGACCGCCTTGAGCCACCTTACCAGATAATCTTCGCGGAAAATTTAACCCATAAGTACGTCCGTCTGAATAATACGGCAAACGCACCTGAAATCGATAGAATTCAAATGGCAATGAACCCCAGTTCACTAATTTTAAAAAAACATCTTCGTCTATTAAGTTCTGACCATACTGATCGACGTAATCTTGCTCTGTATAATCAAAAAACTCCATACCTACGCTGACTGGCACTCGCGCACGCACTATCTGAATTAATAAATCTCTTTGGTTTTTATGGTGCGATTTATTGTCATGAAGTTCAGAGACAATCAGTACTTGCCCCTTGTTAATTCGATTTAAAACCACTGCATCTTTGGCTTTATGCCCCGTTTGCCCATCATAATACTGTTGAGCTGAAGCGACTGAATGCGCCCCTATTACTTTAAGAAGGAGAAGTGCTATCCCCCATTTCGCTTTTACGCTTATAGATTTCAAGAATTTTGTTTTTAACATCTTCCACCCCAAATGGCTTAACCATATACCCCGAAACCCCAGACATAACGGCCTTTATTACCGTGGGCTTTCCTCCATCTGTAGTTACAATTAAAACAGGTATATTGCTAGTCTTCGGCTCAGCGCGCACCAACTCTAATAGCTTTAATCCGTCCATTTCTGGCATATTTATATCTGTCAAAATTAATTCATACATTGGTAAATCTCCATCCAATTTTTCTTTAATCATATCCAAAGCCTACTTTCCTGAGTAGGCAACATCAGTTTTCTAATTAAAATTTTCTTCTAATATCAATTTCAAAGTGTATACATTGAATGTATTATCATCTATTATCAAAATCCGAGCAGGAAGCAATCTGAATTTTTCACTTTACCTCCTTCTAAACCTAGCTTTGCTATCACTATCACTTTTTGATTTCGGTTATGTATTAAAAGGGATAGGTTAAATTTAACTCTCAGATATCTTTTTATGTTCAAATGTAGAGTACTTTATTTCTTCTATAGTATTTTCCTTGCTTTAGTTATGGATTTAGAAAATTTGGCTATTGTAAGCTTTCACATTTTCATCAATTTAGAGTTCAGATGAAAAGGAGCTATCAAGCATAGTATCTTCAGGTACAGATTTTAATGTATCCTCCTTCTTGGTGTTAGTGTGAATAACCCCAAAACTGAAATCGTTCTAATGGTACTGTGATAACTTATGATCTTCTTCAGAGTCACTAGTCTCATATGATTACTGTTGGAAATTCTTCCTAAATTTGATTGAAACAGTTATTCCTTTACTAAAATCAATATCATCTAATGTTTTTAAGTTGTC
>JAGRAK010000375.1 GCA_020434645.1 Bdellovibrionales bacterium
AACTTTTGGTAGAAGAGAAAGTTGTTTTTTCATGACGAGGCATGATTGCAAGACGAGTGCTGGGGCGGTGCCCTCATATATTAGAATTCATCATAAAAATCCGGCCGAAGCTCAGTCTTAAGATCGAATATATTATCTAATCCGGATATTTAGAGGGGCCATTAGTTAATACGAAACAAACTGACGCAACTAATAAGTGTGAAGCGGTAATGATTATCCACAGAGTCTCCACTAAAAATAGAAAGAGCCCAAATCAATATTTAACCTGAAATTAAAGGCCTAAAGACGGTTTAAAACCTGGCGACTTCCCAAAAAGCCCCGGCACCAGAGATACCTTTTTCACCTAAGAGCGGAAAAATCATAAAGCGCGGCAAATTTGAGTAGCCATCACCACCAGTTTCTCCATCGAGGCGCTCTTCGTCTTCTCTTTGTATTTTTTTAGGAATTACATAAACAGTATAAATGCCAAGCCCTATACCCATGTAAAGACCGATAGAGGCACCTCGTGCCACCTGTTGCAAGTTCTCACCTGGTCGATCGACGAATGCAAGCGATGCTGCCCCCACCATTGTTCCGGCCAAAACTCCGTAAGTGCAACTCATAATGAATTCGCGCTCACTCGATGCATGCGCACGAGGGGCGGCTGCCACAAACCCTAATAAGATAATTGTGCCCAATATTTTTTTACTTAATTGCATATATTTAAGTGTTTCATAAGCTCTATAAAGTCGCAACAATACGTTACGAGAACATGTCGGCCAAAAAATCCTCGAACACCACAATCTCATTTTGTTGATTCACTGCAGCAAGATGCATTCGGCACGCTCGAGGAGAAGTGGCAACAAAGTGATCCATTACACGTTTCAGTCTAAGTGCCTGAGACTTTGATACCGGAGCCCGCCAGCTGAGCTCATCATTTACAGATTTCACCTCTACCACCACCAGCTCACCTTCTGGAGAAATCAACAGCAAATCTATTTCACCAAAATAGAGATTTAAATTTTGCGTAACAAATATATGCCCGAGGTTTTCTACAAAGTGGTTTGCAGCCAGACTTTCGCAAAAACGGCCACGTGAATTATTTAATGAACTCTTTAACCCCGGCAAAGGTTGGCCGGTGGTGAACGGTGGGACCAAATTCTTTAATGGCCGCTCTGTGGAGTTCTGTGGCGTAGCCCTTGTGCTCGGCATACCCGTACTCAGGATACTCTTCATGTAACTTTCTGAGCTCACGATCCCTCATCACCTTTGCGACAATAGATGCCGCTGAGATGGCCTTCACCTTTTGATCCCCCTTAATTATAGGGGTCTGTGGCCAATTGAAGTTGCGAATCTTTTGATTACCATCCACTAAAACATGGCAATCCATCAATTCATCATCGCTGAGCTTTAAATTTTCAAACGCTCTTTTCATCGCCAGAAGAGCCGCGTTTAAAATATTAAACCGCGTGATCTCTTCAACAGTAGCAAAGCCGATACCAACCCGGTGCTGAGCAAGAATGTAGCTGAGCACTTCTTCGCGCTGATTTTCGGACATTTTTTTAGAATCTCGGATTTTTTCTAACTGATTTTCGGATTGTAGAATGACAGCGCCCGCATAAACAGGGCCAGCCAAACAGCCTCGCCCCGCTTCATCAACTCCAATTATAATGGATTCTTTAAGATTTTGTAGCAACTTCAGATTTAGCTGATGCTTCTTTTTTATCCACCAC